>CAYZVG010000150.1:0-7513 GCA_964481595.1 uncultured Occallatibacter sp.
TGCTGATGGGCGCCGAGCGCAAGTCGATGCTCTTGACCGACGAGGAGAAGCGCGTAACCGCGTATCACGAGGCCGGGCACGCCCTGGTTTCGTACATGCGCGAGCACTCCGACCCTATCCACAAGGTGACCATTATTCCGCGCGGCATGGCGCTCGGCGTCACGGTGTACCTGCCCGACGACCGGCACAACTACACGCGCGAATACCTTGAAACGCGCCTTGCGACAGCGTACGGCGGACGCGTGGCCGAAGAGATCTTTCTCAACCAGATGTCGACCGGAGCGGGCAGCGACATCGAAAGCGCAACCGATCTGGCGCGGCGCATGGTGTGCGAGTACGGCATGAGCCGGCTGGGGCCTCTGACCTTCGGCAAGAAAGAGGAGCAGATCTTCCTGGGCCGCGAAATCGCGCAGCACCGCGACTTCAGCGAGGAGACTGCCCGTCAGATCGATCTCGAAGTTCGCAGGCTGATCGATGAAGCCTATCAATCGGCTCACTCCATCGTGGAGACCAATTCGGATGCCATGCATCGCATCGCGGCGGCACTGCTGGAGCGCGAGACGATCGACGCCGAAGAAGTAAGGCTGCTGATCGAGGGCAAGACACTGCCTCCGATGCGCTCGATCCTGGCTGGGCCTAGCGATGGCGATGGAAGCCCGCAGCAGGTTCTCAAGCCGGAGAGCCGCGGCGGTCCCGGCTTGCCGGAGGGGTCGCCGTCGCCAGCCTAACCACCTGCGGCGGGCAGACGCGGCTTCGCCGCAAGGCCCTCTCAAAAGAAAAAGCAAAGAGGGCTGCTCGTGAGAGCAGCCCTCTTTGCGTATCCGCACAGAATCCTTCCCGCCAATTGGACTGAAGACGGGTCGGCTCCGACATATAAAACGAATGCACATGGGGAGCGAGAGTCGAGCGCAGTACGAGTGGCTTGCGCTGCGCTGCCAATCCGCAGAAGCAGGCGTCTTCGACGATCTGATCGCTGTGATGGAGCGGCCATGAACAACTGTGCGCTTTTTCCGTGTGCACGCGAATCACGAACTTTGGCCTGTATAATTCGACGCGCAGCCCATCCTGCCGGCCGCTTGAGATCGAAGAGTTGCGTACGGCACCTTTTGTTCCTGAAAAAATCAAGAGGAGCATTCCGCATGCCTGCCGCCGCACGCCGTATTACCGTTTTTTTCTACTTCGTCATTACATCGATCTTTGCGCTCGCGGCGGCCGCCCACGCCGCACCGGTGCTGATGATCTCGATCGACGGGCTCAAGCCCGAATACATTACACACGCCGATGAACATGGCATGAAGCTTCCTTTTCTGCGCTCCGTGATGAGCGAAGGAACATACGCCGAGGGCGTGATCGGTATATGGCCGACGATCACTTACCCGAGCCACACAACGCTGCTGACCGGCGTGTGGCCTGCAGAGCACGGCGTCCTGAACAACCAGGAGTTCGATCCCGAGCAGCGTTTTGGCGGCGCGTGGAACTGGTATGCGGCCCAGATCCGTGTGCCGACGCTGTGGGATGCGGCGCACCGCGCCGGCCTGCATACGGCAAGTGTGGGCTGGCCGGTGAGCGTGAATGCCGATGTGGATTGGCTGATACCCGAGTACTGGCGCAACCAGAACGTCTCCGGCTCGGCCGACTCCCAGGACCGCCTGCTGATGGCGGCGCTGGCGCATCCCAACACGCTCTTCAACGAGCTGGAGCCCGCAGCCGGCGACTACATGAGAGGCAATGAGACCACCACAGCCGGCGACGAAGCCAAGACGCGCTACGCACTCGAAATCCTGCGCCTGCACAAGCCCGGCATCATGACCATCCATCTGAGTTCACTGGACGAGGCGCAGCACATGCATGGGCCTTTCAGTGAAGTCGCCGCGGCGACGCTCGAAGCGATCGACGGAATGGTGGCGCGGCTGGCTCACCAGGAGATCGCGAACGATCCCGCGGCCGTGGTGGTGATCGTCTCCGATCACGGGTTCATGAACATCACCTATTCCATCAACCTGGTCATTCCCTTCCTGCAGGCGGGGCTGATCGAGACCACGGTCAATCCGGCGACCAAGGCTCCAATGGTGAGCTCATGGAAGGCTGAGCCGTGGAGTGCAGGCGGAATGGCCGCCATCATGCTGCACGACTCAAACGACGCGGCAACCGAGCAACAGGCGCGAGAGCTCCTGGACAAGCTAGCCGCCGATCCGGCCAGCGGGATCGCGCAAGTGCTGGACCGCGCGGAAATCGCCGAGCGCGGCACGTTTCCCGATGCGGCGTTCCTCGTTGTCTTCAAGCCCGGCTATTACTTCGGGTCGAACACCAGCGGCGACCTGGTGACGCCGATTCCGGGCAGCCGCGGCTCGCACGGATTTTCGCCCGAGTACCCCGAGATGCGCTCATCGTTTTTCGCCATTGGCCAAGGGATTGCGCGCCATCGCGATCTCGGCGTGGTGGACATGCGCCAGATTGCTCCAACCGTGGCCGGAATCCTGCGCGCGCCCATGCCAACGGCCAAGGCCATGCCGTTGCATGTAGAGCCGTAGGGCAGTTCTTCGTTCGCCGCGAGCGCGGGCTTTGAACTTCGAACCGTCAACTGTGAACGATCTTTTTCAGAAGATCCGGTAGCTCAGCCCCACGCTGCCACCGTAGGGCCATAGGGTGGGCGTGACATGCCACTGCTGGTACTCGAAGTCGAATGCGCGCAAGGTAAACCTGCTGCTTAACTTGTAGTCCACGCCGCCGCCGTAGGCGACAACGAAGCTATTCCCGTTCAGGAAGCTGCCGCTTCCAACGCCAACCAGCACCTTGCCATAGGGCGCAAGGCCGTGGAAATTGCAGATGGGAATGCGCGGGCCGAGCAGGTAGGTGTTCTCATCGATCCCCAGATACTCGTTGAAGCGCAGCCAGCGAGCCTCCGCTTCAATCTGCACCCAATGGCTGAAGCGCACGTCGCCGTAAGCCCCCACGCCATACAGGCGGTTGGGGCTGGTCTGGGCAATCCCTTCTCCCGCGTAATCAGGTTGAAACATGGAACCGAGTCCGCCGGCAGATACCGAAAAAGTGTCTTTTGTTGCCGCCGGTTCGACTTGCGCGTGGGAGGAGACGGTTACCGCAAAAAGGAAGACAGAAAACAATGTGAGAATCGAAAACTTCATTTAGAAAGCCTACATCAAGAGCCTTGGGGGATGCGCTCCGGCTGGGGTACCGAATCGCATGAACATGGAGCGCCTAAAGACCAAGGACCCGGTAGCGCTGCCACCGGGTCCGGCCCTGCTAATACATTCTCTAGGACTGCGGGTTCTGCGCCGCTGTAGGTTGTTGATCTGGCGCAGGTGCCGTGCCACTCTGCGGTGGCGGCGGTGTGGTTGCGGCACCGCTTGCAGGTGGCTGCGGAGCTGGCTGAGTGTTGTCAGGAACAGCAGCGGGTTGGTCGCCGGCTGGCGCGGCTGCGGGAGCGTTAGCAGCGGACGCTGGAGCGGCGGTGGCCTCTTCATAGCGTTGCAGCTTATAGAAGATCGGCGTCACTTCAAACGGCATCTTGTCGCGGGCGTTCATCGGTGCATAGCGCTTCGAGTTGAGCATGTGCACCTTGTCGTCCCACGGATCGGTTTTGAGCCAGCTTCCCAGCGGGAGGGCGGGCGTCTGGGCCAGGTCGTCCCAATTCAGCTTGGGCGCCATGTGCGCCAAGTCCGACATCCACGGCGTGCCATCGGCCTTCAGGAGCGAATCACCCAGGTTGGGCGAATTCAACGACTTGAGAACCCTGGCGCGATCGACAAGCTGCTCGTAATAGAGGCCGGCGTTCGCAAGCCTGTCTTTGTACATGGAGTTCTGCAGATACTCCATGGCCTTCTTGGCGGCCGTCGCGTTGTCCAAATCGGAGTGGTTCATAGCGATGCGCTGGAATGTCGTCTCGTCAGGGAACAGCAGGCGGTCGTTGAAAGCGTAGCGGGTGTCGATGTGGTGCCCCATGGCAACATGGGCGAGTTCCATCGCAACTACCGAAGCAATCGCTTCCTCGCTGGGCAGGCTATCAACCAGTCCCTTGCTGATAAGGATGGTATTGCCCACGGTTGTGGCTTCGATCGTGTCAGACAGCAGGATGCGGGTATGCAACTGATCGGTAAACGCCAGATTGTTCGGCACCACGAGGTTGATTACGATCTGGTCGAGAACCTTGTTTTCGTAACCGCCCTGATCGAGCGGAGCCACCAGGCCAGCTTCAACCAGCCGGTCGATCACGTTATCTTCAGCCTGCGTGATCCACATGCGTGAAGCCTGCAGCGGACTGACATCCGCTGAGTCGTCGCTCTTGTCCACTGCGTCATCCACCTTCACGCTGACGTTCTCGCTGTTCCGCGTAGGCAGCTTGAGCGAGTAGCCCCAGAAGTGCGTCTGCGCCTTCAGGCCGACAGTCGTGTCGGATTCAGAGCGCTGCGTCTCCTCGACGTAGACTGCCACCGGCAGCCAGACGCTGGGCTGCACGTTCATCCGCCAGCTGTCGAAGTGGAAGTAGTATTTTGAAGCATCCTCAGAGGTAGGGCCGGTGTAGGTACCGTTGAAGCGCACAACGTTGCCGCCCTCGTCCTCGATCCAGATGCGTCCATAGAACCGGCCGATGCCATGCACCTCAGCCCTCGGATGCACATCGAAAACCCAGGTGCGCACGGTTCCCAAAAACTCGCGCCGCACAAAGCTGAAGACATAGTGCTGCTGGTCGAAGCCCGTGGGATCGAGAAACATCATTTGCATGAAGCCGGTGGGCGAGTAGGTAAAGTGCGTGTCCAGGCCCAGCATCTTGCTCAGTCCCGAGATCGCCCCGAATGAGCCCTTGAAGAACCCCTTCTTCTCTTCTGCCTTGGGCTCATAGCTCTTGTCGAAAAACCCCTTGCCGAAATCCACGCGGCTGAGCATGTAATGGTCTGCCACAGGCACGGCGTACAGTTTGACATCCGGCCGCGTGTCCTGGATGTAGGTTTCGACAAGCGGAGTGCGCTGCTGGATGTTCTTGATCAGCACCTTCTCTTGTCCGATGGCTTTTTGGACCAGTGCGGACTGGTCAGCTGTGAGTTGGCGAGCCTGCTCGTACTTGGGTTGCTTCTTTGCGTACGCGCAAGTCACTGCCATCGTCAGAATCAGGAAGTATAGGGGGATCTTCCGAAACGTCATGTGTAACTCCTGGTTGTTTCTTCCCGGCTAATCTCTACACCACAGCGTCAATATCGGCGCGCGACGATCGAGAATTGTTGCCAAATTAAGGTATTCAAGCCCGATGCTAAGCCAACTGGCGCCTGGTTCTATGCCAATTGGAAGGTTATGGTAATCTTTGTCGTCACGTCCACCGGCTGGCCGTTGCTGGTCGCCGGACGGAAGCGAATTTGTTCAGCCACGCGGCGCGCTTCCTCATCCAGCCCGTGGCCAAGCCCGTGTACTATGCCATGCACCACCACTTGCCCGGTGGCAAGGAACGTGACGCTGAGGACTACATCACCCTCGACGCGCAGCTGCCTCGCTTCGTTTGTGTAAACCACCGGCGGTTTCGAAAGCACTTCCACACTCGTGCTACGTACCTGATCAGTCACCATGCGGGGAGTCGGCGCTGCAGCCGCCACTGCGGGAATTCCCGCCGAGGCAACTTTGCCGTAATTTCCAGCAGGACCGGTTCC
Organism: uncultured Occallatibacter sp.; assembly: GCA_964481595.1. Lineage (GTDB taxonomy): Bacteria > Acidobacteriota > Terriglobia > Terriglobales > Acidobacteriaceae > Telmatobacter. The sequence continues at coordinate 5,655 of CAYZVG010000150.1, forward strand.
ACTCGCGCCCGGGATGCCGGCCGAAGCGACCTTGCCCTGCGTGCCTGCGCTGGAGCCAGACTTGGTGCCGTTACCGAGTCCGGTTGAGCCGACCACGCCATGCGGCGCAACAGCCGGACCCTGCATGCCGCCATAGGGATTGCCGATGGCAGCGATGGTTGCCGGACGCGTTGCATTCGGATTCGGCGTCGCTCCGAAAGTCTCGCCCAGGTGCACCGGAGCCGTGGAAGGCTTGACCTGGCTGTTCTGCGCCGGCATTGCAGCTGCGGCGATGGCCGCCTTCGGTTGCGGTGCGAGCACAATCTGCGGTTTTTCAGGCTTTACCTGAGGCATCGTCAGCTTGGCTTCCAACTGGACCGGCTTCGGAGCAGGTTGCGGCTTGGGCATCTCGATCTTCCGCTGTTCCAGCTGCACCTTTGGCGGCTCGGGCGGAGGAGGCATCTTGGGCTGCTGGATCGGCTTGATCTTCATCGGCGGAGGGGGATGTTGAGGGATGATAAGTTGCGTCATCTCGTAGTGCCGTTCGATGACTTGCTTGGCGGTCATGCCCACGAGAAGGATTACGCCCAGGATGGTCAAGTTCACGCACGAGCTCATAATGAACCCGAGAGAGCGGCCCTCGGGCTCAGGAAGCAAACCGAAATTTGTCCGTCCAGGGGTATATTGCGTCGGCATGTCTTCGTGTCCTCGCTTGCTGCCGCTGCATCTTTGTTCAGCAGCCTTATCGGAATGAGCCGGAATCGAAACGGCAATCGATTCATCCAAATCGCTTACCGCATTCTTCCATGTCTAGCAACGCGTTCAATCTTGCTGAATTTGCCGGTACCACTTTGAGTTTGATGCCGAAATCCGCTTTCGCAATCGGCTGGAAGTCCCAACCGGTTGCGCCCCTGGCGCGACCGGAAGAATGGATGGCCTTCCCGATGGGTGTCTCTGGCCCTCCCATCGCATTGAAACGCCTCATTCCATGCAGATGATAGGGAAGAATACCATTACCATTATACGGACGTCCCGGTTACTTGGAGATCACCCGAAATGGTCATGGATTGCTCGAGAGTGGTATTTACCTTCTATGTGGCGCCGGTTCCAAAACGGGCAAATCCGGTGCCCCCGAACTCAGGCATTTCAGCCCTTCCATTGCAAATATCAAGGCAAACCGGCAATGAATTGCGTGCTGGTATGACACCAAAAAGTACACTGTCTTTGTGCCATTTGGGTCGTCCGCGACGCCCTTCCTGCACTGCAGCCTCGTAGCACCGCGCATGTCATCTCAAGAGGCGAACCGCCCACACGGAAGAATGCTGGCCGGCGGCTCCGATGGCCGCCCTAAGAGGCGCTACTCCTATAGACTCAAGGTAAACCAATCTGTCGCGGTGAGGGCAATTTTTTTGTGAAGATCTTCGTGACCGGCGGAGCCGGATACATCGGTGGAACCGTGGCGGCCTTGTTGACCGAAAAGGGAAACCAGGTCGTCGTTTTCGACGACCTGAGCCACAGCCGCCGCAGCTCGTTACCCCCGGGAGTGGAGTTTGTAGAAGGAGAACTGTCCGACCGGCCGGCGATCGAGCACATCTTCAAAGCGGCCGAAGAAAAGAAAGCGCCTTTTGACGGGGTGCTCCACTTTGCAGCACTGATTGAGGCCGGCGAATCGATGCAGCGGCCGGAGCTCTTCTTCCGCAATAACACAGCATCGACGCTGTCATTGCTTGAAGCGATGCTTGCCTGCGGGCCGCGGCGCCTGGTTTTTTCCTCCACTGCGGCCGTTTACGGCGAGCCCGAATCCATTCCAATTCAGGAAGATGCGCGCCTGGCTCCGACAAATCCGTACGGCCAATCGAAGCTTCTGGTGGAGCAAATGC
>CAYZVG010000151.1:0-7508 GCA_964481595.1 uncultured Occallatibacter sp.
CCCGCGCTGTGCGTCACCACGCTGCTGCTGATTCTGGTTTTCTTTATCCCCGGCTCGCACAACACCCACCGCTGGATTCGTTTCGGCGGACACTTTACCTTTCAGCCTTCTGAGATTGCCAAACCGGTGCTGGTCATTTTTCTGGCCTGGTTTCTGCATACGCGGCTCGATGCCATGCGCGATTGGCGGCACACGCTGCTGCGCGCGGCCATCATTCCCGTGGTTTTTATTCTGCTGATTGTGCGCCAGCCCGATCTGGGTACGGCGCTGGTGCTGGCCGGCGTTACCGCCATCCTGCTGGTGCTGGCGGGCATGGAGTGGAAGTACCTGCTGGCGGCAGGCTGCGCGGCGCTGCCCGGCCTGGTCGCGCTGCTGTTCATGGTTCCCTGGCGGCGCGAACGCATGCTCGTCTTTCTGCATCCCAACTGCGACGCGCGCGATGCCGCGGCCGGAGCGGCCAGCTATCACGTTTGCCAGTCGCTGATTGCTGTGGGCAGCGGCGGCTTTAGCGGCCGCGGCTATATGGAAGGCATGCAGAAGCTGTTCTACCTGCCTGAAGCGCCTACCGACTTTATCTTTGCCAACATCGCCGAGGAGCTGGGTTTTGCCGGCGCAATCCTCATCGTTCTGCTCTTTGTGCTCTTCGGCGTGCGCGGCTTGCGCACCGCATTCCGCAGCAAAGATCCCTTTGGCCGGCTGGTGGCCTTCGGCATTACCACAACCATTCTGCTGCAGGCCTTTTTCAACATCAGCGTGGTGCTGTCGCTGGTGCCTACCAAGGGCATTCCCCTGCCGCTGATCTCCTCTGGTGGAACGTCTCTGTTCTGCACGCTGGCTTCAATCGGCATCTTGCTTAATATCTCTCGAAAAGTGGATTAGGTCGAAAGATCACACGGCAACCGCATTTGAAATCGGAATCAAGAACAACAGCGGCATTGAAAGGGCATGGCTTCAGCCGTGCCATAAAAATCGGCAAAACCGATGGGCTCTAGCCACTGAGGGACCATTTCTACTGCCTTCGAAAACCATCCCTCAGCGGCTAAAGCCGGACCTTTCTTCGCGCCCTGTTTCGGCACGGATAAATCCGTGCCCTTCAAAACAATTCCTTTTCCGCTCTTTCAAATGCGATTGCCCTGGAAGATAATCAAGCGCATCCACAAAAAATATTGGGCAGGCAGGCAACATTCCGTGCGCTTACGCAGTCTGATTCTTCAGCACACCTTTGTCAAAAACATTTTGTTGCAGTGAAACGATGAAGGCGCAGCTTTCACTAAAGTTGGAGCGGCCCTGACAAGCCAAGCTCTAAAATAAAGTTGCGCCCATTGAAGTTCCCAGAAAGGCTTTTAGATTGCCAGATCTTCGTATCCTTATTGCCGGTGGCGGAACCGGCGGACATATTATTCCCGCGCTGGCTGTCGCTCACGAATCGCTCGTTCGTCACCAGGCCGAGGTGTTGTTTGTGGGCACGGCGCGCGGCCTGGAACTCCGCATGGTGCCCGAGGCCGGGTTCAAGCTGCGGCTTATCGATGTGGGTCCGCTCAAAAACGTCTCACTTGTCACGCAGTTGCGTACCATGCTCAAGCTGCCGTCCAGCATCTTCGAGTGCCGCCGGCTCATCCACGAGTTTCAGCCGGGAGTTGTGCTGGGCGTGGGCGGCTATGCCTCTGGTCCGGCGATTGCCGCGGCACTGCAATTGAAGATTCCGACCATGGTGTTTGAGCCGAACGCGATGCCGGGTTTTACCAACCGGCTGGTCGGCAAGCGCGTGCAGGCCGCGGCCGTAAACTTTCCCGCGGCCCTCAAGTGGTTCAGCAACGCCGAGGTCACCGGCATTCCCGTGCGTCCCCGGTTCTTCCAGCTTCTGGCGCCCACCGGCGCAGCGCCGCATCTGCTGGTCTTCGGCGGATCGCAGGGAGCGCGCATCTTCAACACGCATCTGCCCGCCATCGCCGCGGAATTGCTGGCGGCCGTACCAGGGCTCACCATCACTCACCAGTCGGGCATGCGCCACCAGGAGTCGACCGAGGAGGCATACGCCGCCAGCGGAGCCGATCCAAAACGCTGGCAGGTCTGCGCCTTTGTCGACGACATGCCTTCGCGCTTTGCCGCCGCACGCCTGGTGCTGTCGCGCAGCGGAGCCTCGACCGTAGCCGAGTTGGCTGCAGCCGGAAAGCCGTCTCTGCTGGTTCCCTTTGCAGCGGCTTCAGACGATCACCAGCGCGCCAACGCCGAGGCCATGGTGGCCGCCGGCGCCGCGGTCATGTTGCAGGAGCACGAACTGGACGAGCCGGGAAAACTGCTGAATACGCTCACCGCTCTGCTCGGTAATATCGAGCGCCTTGCAGACATGTCCGCTGCCGCACGCACGCAGGCTCACCCCGCCGCCGCTGAACAGATTGCCGACCGGCTGGCCGCTCTGGCAAATCTGCCGCTGGCCGCCACCCAAACCAGAATCGGAGCGCTCGCGCAGATTCGGGAGTAGGATACTTCCCGTTCCGGATGGCTGCCGGAGCCGGGTGCCCCAGGTCTGGATTTTCAGACCTGGGAAACCACGAATGCTTGAGTCTGTGCTATCCCAGGTGCCCAAAGGCGAGGCACCTGGGGCACCCACTTTCAGTGGTCGTATTTACTTCCCCTGGCACCGGGGACACCTGCCCCACTCGCCTCTAGTCTCGTCGGATTTGGACCAGCAGGCCATCCCGAAACACGAGCCTAAACTCAGGGTAATTGAGTATTCGATTAGCTCCGGTAGTCACTGACGGCGGGTCGCCGAGGATTCCAATAACTTGTTGTTCAGTTTGACCAATCGCAATTTTGCTGGCTTGTGTTGGCTGCGGCAGAGATTGAATCGTTGGTGAATCTTGCCGTACGGCTCCTGTATTGTCTGCCCTAGTTGGACTTGAGACAGGTTGAGACTGCTGAGTGTCGTTGCTGGTATTCGCTGGTGCTTCGATGCCTGGATTAGAGACTTGCGGAGATTGTTCCTTTTGGACGGGGGATTGTTCTGCTTGAATGATACAATCGCGTAGCTCCGGTAAGACGATCACCATGCCAGCCCCCGTGCAGACGACTGTAACTGGTTGGTATACGCGGATCCTTGATGCCGCTGTAAGTTCGCTCGGCCGCAGATAGGCATCGACGTTCTCAAATTCATTGAAGGTGGCTAATTGTAAGTAAGCCTCGTCAAATGCGTCCTTGCTGATACCTTTTACCATTCCCGTGACAATGAGTTGTTGCCCCTTGTATACGTTGTCTGCCGCTACTTCGTTTGCGTGATAGTCAGACCATAGCTTGACGGCTGAGACATGGATTGCGCGTGATTCATCAATCTGACTCACTGCAGGGCTTGACGCGCCATTGGAAGCAACGGAGTGAACAGCGAAGGCAACAATCAGAACGCCGATAATGCCCAAACTCATTAAGCCCAACATCACACCAAGCACTATTTTGCCCATTGTCAGCCCTCCCGGTTTTTGTAAAACAACCCCTACGTGAGGTGGGTGGCGCACCCTTTGATCCGCCATAACAGTCTGGGTGCCCCACTCTTCGCTTTTTCCTAGCGAAGGGTGGGAAACCACGAACCTCAACCGCCTTTTACTGCCGCGTCAACAGCGCCTGCCTGCGATAGCAACTGTAAGTCACAAAGGGAAAGGCTCCGCACTTCCGATAGCGCACAAGTCCCTTCGTCACGATGGGGGAATTCTACACCCGGTCCCGTGGTCGAGCTTTGTGACCTCCCACCCTTCCGCAGAAAACGCGGAAGGATGGGGCACCCTGACTTTATTGCACTATTAAGGGTGGGCACCTGCACAGTGGTCAGAGACGAGAAAAAGACAGCGGGTTGAGATTCGTGGACTCCCACTCATCCACGATGAAACTGTGGATGAATGGGGCACTCAGCTTTGTTGGTTGGTTAAGTTTTGAAAAACTCTGGGTGCGCCCCTCCGCCGCTTTGAGAGAAAAAGTGAATAGGAATGAGAATGATTGACTTGTTAGGGAAGCTATGAAGAACCAGCAATCTCAGAAATGAGACATTCTCCTCAGGGCCGCGATTTTATTGGCCTTTTACGGCACGGCTGAAGCCATGCCCTGACGCTACGCGACTTATTCAGAGGTTTCTTAGATCGGCCCACACAAAAGCCCGCCTGCCGAAGCAGACGGGCTTTTGTCGCACTGCAGGAGAACTTACCGGTGTCCACCACCGCCGTGGAAGCCACCGCCACCGCCTCCGCCATGGAAGCCGCCGCTAAACCCACCGCCGGCATGTCCGCCGCCGCTGAATCCGCCGCTGGCGCGCCCACCGCCGCTGTAACCGCCGCCGGCTCGTGCCCCACCGCTGTACCCGCCGTAAGCGCGTCCCGCACCGCCTGCGTAGCCGCGTGCCCCACCGCCGGCCGCTACACGACCGCCCGCATAGGGAGCGCGTCCGCCGTAGGCATATCCGCCGCGATAGCCGTACCCGCCGCGGTATCCGTAGCCACCCCGGCCGTAGCCGTAGCCGTGGTGCCAGCCCCATCCGTACCACGGACCTGCGCCGATAAACACGCCGCCCGTAAACCAGGTCGGGCCGTAATAACCATACGGCGCGCAAGCATACGGGGCATAGGGGTAATAGCCCCAGTCGCACGCCGGAGGACCGTAATCGTAGCCATCGGGATCGGCAACCACCGCCGGGCCAACGCCCACTCCAACCGCGACCTGGGCGTTCGCCTTGAGGGCGAAGGGGAGAGCAAACAGCATCGCAAACATGACTAAGCGGAGTTTCCGCATAACATCCTCCTCGTGCTGCCCGATCCGCTTTGCGGAGTTTGGGAACCGGAGGCTACCTCCGTTCAGCACCTGCCGGCTTTCGGGGTTCTTCGCCCATCCGGCTTCTGTACTGTCAAACAACATTTTTGCGCGTTAGTTGCGGTCTTCGCCGCTGTTTATTGGGGGAGCCCTAGAATAATTGCCGCTCCCTGCCGCGCTTGCTCTCTTCTTGCCGAATCCCCTTCCGCTTCCCTCAGCGCTGTTTGGGTTCGAGGAGCGTCCTGCTATCCCATAACCCTTCCTCTGCTTAGATGAGCCAAGGATCGAATCGGTATCAAACTCCGCCTGCATCGCTTTGGCCGCACCAACAAAAATGCGGCCTCTCCAAAATGAAGAGGCCGCTCCTCAAGCGCAGCAAAATAGAAAGTCAGTTACCTGCGGAAATCGTCGCGCTGGTGGTCGCGGTCGAAGCCTCTATCCCGACCGAAGGCACGATCCCTGTCGAAGGCGCGGTCCCGGTCAAAATCGTGGCCATAGAAACGGTCGCGCACAACGGGTCCGCGAAACTCCCAGCGGCCCGGCACCCAATAGCCGCCGTCATTGTAGCCGGCGATCCAAAAATATCCTGGGCCGGGGCAAGGCGGAACGTAAGCCACCGGTCCGCGCACAACAAGTCTGAACTCTGCCGCCTGCGCGCTGGTTGCTCCCAGGCCTGCGGCGACCGCTGCAAGTGCCACTCCCAACATCAACGTCTTCATGCCTGTCATAAATCCTCCGTCTCGCCCTCAGACCGTCCTCGTATTCTTGAAGCTCGATCTTCAGCCCGGCTCGTTCCGGTTTGAGGCTTGTCTCTTGCTGCCTCCCGGCGTGCCGCTCATGTCCTATGCAAACACCGGCTCGCGGAAAGGTTGCGCCTTGCGCCTGAAAATATAGCTCCGCAACTTTCTGTAAGGAGGGGGTTTAGAGGCGCTGGCAAAAGTGCGCAATCGGTCTGAGGTGCGGTGGATTGGTCAGCGGTAAGGGCGCTTCACGCGTGCCGCAATCTCATCGCGCCAGGTTTCTGACAGGATGAAGAAGTTTCATTGAGTTCATGCTTCCCAGGTCTCAAAATCGAGACCTGGGGCACCCGATCCTGGTACAAAATCAAGCGGTCAGAGACGTAGTGGCAAATATGCGAGACCTTCAATCGACGAGTCTCTTTGAATCCACGGCAACTGTTCACCGTCCGCTCCGCGCTGTTAAAGTGGAGTTTCACCTTCCATGTTCGCAACCTCTCAGCACGCGCACTTCATCGGCATCGGCGGCATCGGCATGAGCGGCATCGCCGAGATCCTGCTCAGCCTCGGCATGAAAGTCTCCGGCTCCGATCTTCGCCGCGGGCCCATCACCGACCGGCTGGTGCGGCTTGGCGCAACCATCTACGAGGGCCACAACGCCGCCAACATTGCCGGAGCCACGGTGGTCGTCACAAGTTCCGCCGTCAGCCCTGCCAATCCCGAGGTGCTCGAGGCGCACGCGCGTAAAATCCCCGTCATCCAGCGCGCGGAGATGCTGGCCGAGCTTATGCGGCTGAAGTACGGCATCGCCATTGCCGGCATGCACGGCAAAACCACCACTACCTCCATGGTGGCCAGCGTGCTCACGGCTGGCGGCCTCGATCCCACCGTCGTCGTCGGAGGCCGCGTGGATGCGCTCGGCTCGAACGCGCGCCTGGGCACTACGCAATACCTTGTGGCCGAGGCCGACGAGAGCGACCGCTCGTTCCTCAAGCTCTCGCCCATCCTTGCCGTAGTCACCAACCTTGACCGCGAACACATGGACTGCTACAGCGACATGGCGGACGTAGAGCGCGCCTATGTGGACTTCATTAACCGCGTGCCGTTTTACGGCTCGGTGACGGCCTGCATCGACAACGCTCTGCTTAAAGGCATTCTGCCCCGCGTGCGCCGCCGCATCTTCACCTACGGCGAATCGCCCGAGGCCGACTACCGCCTCGAGTTTCTCTCCGCCGTCCAGGCGCCGGAAGGCAATCCGCGCTTTGCGCGCTTCCTGGTGCATACTGCTTCAGGGCCGCTCGGTCCCTTTGAGCTGCACGTGCCCGGCCGCCACAACGTTCTGAACGCCACCGCGGCCATCGCCATCGCGCGTCAGCTTGAAGTTCCCGAGGACAAGATCGCCGAGGGCCTCGGCCACTTTCGCGGCGTCGACCGGCGCTTTCAGCTGCGCGGCACGGCGCGAGGGGTCACGGTCGTCGACGACTACGGCCACCATCCCACCGAGGTACGCGCCACGCTCGCCGCCGCGCGCGAATGCGGCCACAAGAAGATCCACGTCCTCTTCCAGCCGCACCGGTACACCCGGACTCTCGATCTGCTTGACCAGTTCGGCACGGCGTTCGTTGACGCCGACACGGTCACCGTTCTGCCCATCTACGCGGCCAGCGAGGAGCCCATCCCCGGCGTCACAGCGGAGCTGCTGGCCGGCAGAATCAAAGGCCCGCAGGTTGGCTTTGTTCCCGACTTTCCCTCGGCCGTTGCAGCGGTCGCCGCGCGGGCCCAAAAGGGCGATTTGATCATGACCCTGGGCGCAGGCAGCGTAAGCCAGCTTGCTCCGCAGATCCTCGCCGCCCTCGAAGGCGACTGATTCTCTTCACGCTCTCGTGTGTTGTCTCCGAAGTGCGTTGAAGAACAACCGCAGATCCTTCGACTCACCACCCCCAAACTGAAAGGCGTTTGGGGCCCCTTTCGCTCAGGATGACA
>CAYZVG010000152.1:0-6144 GCA_964481595.1 uncultured Occallatibacter sp.
CGCCGCAACCAGACGAGGTTGCCGCCCGGCTTGAGGAGTTGCGCAAGGAGTTGCCCGCCTGCGTCCGCGCCAACTGTGCTACTGACGCGGGATGGAAGGACTTTCTTGCGGCGCACGATCTGACTGTGCAGCAGGTAGAAACCAATCTTCGTTTCCGGCTGGAGATACTGAGTTTTATTGAAGAGCGTTTTCGCCCCGGCATTCACATTACGCCGCAGGAGATTGAAGCCTACTATCGCAACACGCTGCTGCCGCAGTATCCGGCCAGCCAGACTCCGCCGACTCTCGACAAGGTTTCTCCGCGCATCGAGGATATCCTGCTGCAGACGCAGGTGAACGTGCTGTTCGGCGAATGGCTGACCAATCTGCGCAAGCAGGGCGATGTTGAGATTCTCGATCCGTCGCTTGAAGCTGCGCAAGACCAGGGCAGCGCCGCAACCGGACCGGCGGGCAACGTAGAAAAGGGAAGCCAATGACCGAAACCGAATCAAGGTCTCCCGATTCATTGCGCCGCCGAATCCGCCTGCGCCGCTTCTTTCTGCGCCACGTTCCGCTGGGAACGGCCGGGCTGATTGTTCTGCTGGTGTTGGTCATAGCGGGCATCTATTTTGCGATGAGCAGCGCGCGCTTTGAGAATTTCGTCCGCGCGCGCCTCGTCTCTCAACTCGAACAATCAACCGGCGGCCGTGTTGAGATTGCGGGATTCCACTGGCGTTTGCTTCGTCTTGAAGCCGAGGCGGACGGCCTGGTGATTCACGGCCTCGAGTCCCCGAACGAAGCGCCGCTTCTCCACGTCGACCGGCTTATCGCGCGCCTGAGCATCCTTGACCTCTGGAGCCATTCGGTGCGGCTGCGCGATCTCGAAATCATCCGGCCGACATTGCACCTGATCGTCTATCGCGACGGCTCGACCAATCAGCCCCATCCACCGGCCGCGGCGCAAAACGGCAATTCTCTGGATGCGATCTTCAACATGAAGGCAGGGCACGTCCGCGTGGAGCAGGGAACATTCGATTGCGAGAGCCGCGCCACCAGCTTCGATTTCCAGAATCGCTACGCGCCGCTCAGCTTTGAGGCCAACAATGTTTCTGTGCTGCTGCGTTACATGGCGGCGGCGGCAAGTAATCCTGAAGCCTATCGCATACAGGCCGGCGCATCCGATCTGAATCTCTCCCGCAGCGTTGCCGAGCCGGCCGCGAAGCCGGTGCACGGAAATGTGCAGATGACGCTCGATTTCATGCGCAATGCGGCCGCACTGCGATCGCTCCGGCTTACTGCGCTGGGCCGCGACGGCTCGGCACACGCGCTCGACATCAGCGGCACGCTCCAGAACTTTAGCCACCCTGGCTGGCAGGCGAAGCTGCTGGGCGATCTGGACATGAGGCTGCTCGATTCGCTTACCGGCTATCCCTTCGCGCCGGAAGGCATCGCGCATCTTGATTTGAACGCCGCCGGAGCGCTTGGCGAGTTTCGCGCCGATGGCCCGATCCACATCGATGGCGGCGCATACATTGGCACCGGCGTTGTTGCTACCGGAGTGCGGCTGGACGCGCAAATTCACGCCGACCAAAGCCGGTTGCTCATCTCCAATGTTGTTGCGCGTCTGCGCCAGGGCGGACAGATTGAAGGCACCGTCGACCTGAGCCCATGGCTGCCGGGTTACCCCGGAACTGCTGAGTTGCGCACGGCAGTCACGTCGGGAACGAGCCTCGCCGGTACTCTGACCGCGAACCATCGCAGCGCAGCGTCTGCCCGCACGACGCCCGCAATCCCCAAAGGCATTGAGATTCCCGTCATCGGCAAGGTCACGGCGCAGTTCAAAGATGTCTCGCTCGACACTCTTCTCGATATGGTCAGCCAGCCGCCGTACCAGCGGCTTGGGGTCGATGCATTGTTGAATGGTCTGGCGGTTGCGAACTGGTCAAACGGCGACTCCAATACCGTTGCTGTTACAGCAAATCTGAGCATGAACCCCTCGGCTCATCCGCTGCCCGGCGAGGTGCCAGGCACCGGTGTGGTGGATGGAACCTACACGCAGCGCAATGGCGGCGTTGACCTGCGCGAACTCGAACTGCGCCTGCCCGCAAGCCAGATTACAGCGCATGGGTTGGTCGGAGCTTATCCGATGACCAGTCCTTCGGAGCTTGCCGTTGAACTTCACTCAAAGAATCTGGGCGAATTCGACACCGTGTTGCGTGGCATGGGCCTGAAGCGCAATGGCCGCTACGGGGCGGCAGCCCTGCCCGTCGCTCTCAACGGGCAGGCCGACTTTCACGGCTCCTGGGCTGGGTCGCTCACCAATCCGCTGATTGCCGGAACCCTGAACGCGACCGGGCTCGCGGTTGAGATGCCCGCGGGGGGTGCGACTGTCTCAACTCGGATGGTTCATCTGGATTCAGTCGACGCTGCGGGCAGTTATTCCTCAACGCGTATCGCAATCGATCGCGGCGTGCTGGTTCGCGGCACAACTCGAATCGCTCTCAGCGGCTCGCTCACTGCAACTGCGGCGGAAGAGCCGGTTGCCGCGGAATCTCGAATTGCGGCGCGCAGGCCGAGGGTTGCCACTTCGGCCAAAGCGGGCATTCCTGCCTATGACCAGAACTCTGTTCTTCATCTCCACATGGACGCGGCGAATGTCGGCGTGGACGATGTGCAGCCTTTCATTCAGGAACAACTCCCCATCGCCGGCACGCTCACTGCGCAAGTCCAGGCCGACGGTCCCATCCGCACGCTGGGCGGCACTGGCTGGGTCCAGCTCGACAAGGGAAGTCTTTTCGGCGAGCCTGTAAGCCGAGTCCGCGCGCAGGGCAAGATTGCCGGCAAGCTGATCGGCGTTGCCTCCGCGTCCATCGTCAATGCAGCGGGCAGCGTCTCGGGCAGCGGCAGTTACGATCTGGGATCGAAACATTTTCAGTTTGAGGCCAGAGGCGCAAGCGTCGATATTTCGAAAATCGATTCTCTGCGCCGCCGCAATCTTGACACCGCCGGAAAGGTCAGCTTTAATCTGCGCGGCTCTGGCACTGAGGACGACCCGCAACTGGACGGCACGGCAACGCTCGGCAATCTCACGCTTGGGGGCGAGCCTGTCGGCGCATTGCAGGCCTCGGCGCACACCGTGAATCACGCGCTGGTTTATGACTTAACCACGCACCTGGATAGCGCAGAGTTCGCCATGCACGGCCAGACCGCGCTGCGGGGGGAGTACGATACTCAGGCTACGCTGCGCTTCTCAAAGTTCAACATCGACTCGGTTCTCAAGCTCGCGCATGTAAAGCAGATCAGCGGCGACTCTTCGCTGGCCGGCACCATCGCTCTCACAGGTCCGCTTGCGCACCCCGAGCAGTTCCGCGGCGAAGCTCGTATTGAGGAGCTTGAGGCTGCCATCGCCGGTGTGCATCTCAAGAGCGAAGGGCAGCTCCACGCAACGCTTGCCAACGAGCGCATTCAGCTCGATCCGCTGCACGTGACCGGCGAAGACACCGATCTGCGCGCCAGTGGCACGCTCTCGTTGAACGGAGCGCGGCAAATGGACCTTGCCACCTCCGGCTCAATCAATCTGAAGCTGGCTGAGACCATCGACCCCGATTTGACCGCGAGCGGCACAAGCACCTTTCAGGTGGAAGCGCATGGACCGCTGAACAATCCGCGGCTCAACGGCCGTGTTGACTTCCAGAACGGCGCACTTTCGCTTGAGGATTTACCCAACGGACTGAGCCAGCTTCATGGCACGCTGGTCTTCAATCAGGATCGGCTGGAGGTTAGCTCGCTCACCGCCATGAGCGGCGGCGGCCCGCTGACCGTGGGCGGATATCTCTCCTATCAGCACGGTCTCTACGCCGATCTCTCGGTGACCGGCAAAGGGGTGCGCATTCGTTATCCGCAGGGAGTCAGCTCGCTGGCCGACTCCACGCTGCACCTGCAAGGGCAGCAGAATAATTTGCTTCTCTCCGGCGACGTGCTGATCACGCGCTTTACCGTCAGCCCCGACATGGACTTTGCCGCGCTTGCCGCCGAGACCAACGCCGCACAATCGATCACCACACCCGACGCAGCAACCAACCACATTCGCCTCGACGTACACATTCGTTCTTCGCCGCAACTCAACTTTCAAAACGCGTTTGCCAAGCTGGCCGGCGACGTGGACCTGCATCTGCGCGGCACTGCCGCCACACCGTCGCTGCAGGGCCGCGTTTCCATCACCGAAGGCTCGGCCATGATTGCAGGTACGCGCTACGATCTGCAGCGCGGCGACATCACTTTTACCAACCCGGTGCGCATTGAGCCGATCATCGACCTGAGCGCCTCGGCGCACGTTGAGGACTACGACATCACGCTTGACCTGCATGGAACGCCCGACAAATTCACGGCCGACTATCGCAGCGATCCGCCGATGCCCGAAGCAGACGTGGTGGCGTTGCTTGCCCTGGGACGCACCGGCAATCAGCAGCGTCTTTACACGCAGCAGCAGGAGCAGGCGCTCTCAAACCCCACCACCGACGCGTTGCTCGGCGGCGCGCTGAACGCCACCGTCTCCAGCCGCGTGCAAAAACTCTTTGGCGCAGGATCGGTCAAAGTCGATCCAAACTACTTGGGGCCGTTTGGCAACTCCACTTCGCGCATCATTGTTGAGGAGCAGGTAGGCCGCAACGTTACACTCACTTACGCCACGGACGTGAATACCACCGGCCAGCAGTTGCTTCAGGCCGAGATCGCCATTAACCACCACGTTTCTCTGCTGGTGGCCCGTGACGAGTCCGGCGTTTTTTCAATGGTCATCAAAGCCACCCGCCGCTTCAAGTAAGTCCCGAGAATCATTCTTCAGTAACTTTTCCGGCATTTGTGTGTCTATCAGTGTGGAACAACGAATACGGAGCGGCCGGCGACCCGCCGGCCGGCCTCCGATGTTTCATGCACCATCGCGGAGGTTCACATGAATAGGAATACACGTAGTATCGGAGCCGCTTTCTCAGCGGTTTTGCTTGCAGGAGCCCTCCTGAACTCCCCTTTAGTCGCGCGAGCGGCAGCACCAGGGCAAACAGCAGGCGCACAAGGGCAGGAGAATTCGGCCGCGCAGGCCCGGCTCGGCAAAAAGCAGTTTCAGAACGTTCACGTCACCGTTGAAAACGGCGTTGCAACACTGACTGGCACCGTCGATCTCTATGAGCACAAGGCCGATGCGCAAAAGTCGGTTCTCCACGCCAAGGGCGTAAACGCGGTTCGCAACTTGATCGAGGTGGCGGGACCGGCAATCGCCGACAAGGATCTGCAGGCCAAGCTGGTTGAAAAGGTTGCCTACGATCGAGTCGGCTATGGTAATGTTTTTGACGCCATTGGCGTGAAGGTTGAGAACGGCATGGTTACGCTCGAAGGCCACGCGCACGACTACCCGAATCGCGATTCAGCTCTTGCTACTGTCGCCACCACGCCGGGAGTCAAGGACGTGGTCGACAACATCGAAGTCGATCCCGATTCGCTCATGGACGACCGCACCCGCGTCGCCGTGGCGCGCGCTGTCTACAGCTTCCCCTCGCTGAACAAATACGGCGTCGATCCTGAAATGCCTATCCGCATCTCGGTGCAGAACGGCAACGTGGCTCTGTATGGCCAAGTCAGCTCGCAGGCAGACAAAGAGGCAGCCTTCATCCAGGCCAACGCAGTCTCCGGCGTCTTCAGCGTGAAGAACTATCTGCAGGTGGCCGGCCAGGCAACCGAACGGCAGTAGCAACAACAGCGACGGCGGTCGGAGTTTGGCCGCCGGTTTCAGAAACCGCGTGGTGCGAGAAGACTCATTCTCCGCCACGCGTTCGTTTTGGCTGGACAATCGCAGTTGGAATCGCGATCGAGAACGACAGCAGCTTTGAAAGGGCACGGATTTATCCGTGCCGCAAAAGCCTGCAAAATCGATGGGCTTTAGCCTCTGGGGGAGGGTCTCTGTTGCTTTCGAAAACCACATCTCATGGGCCAAATTTGTTGCGAAAAATCGCAATTCAGTTGCCTGGGTGCGAAAGGAAATCCGGCAGGGGCTCAAGCCCCAACTTTCTTTCAACCATTTGCGGCCCGGCTGAAGCCGTGCCCTTGTTACAAGACTGCCGAGCGTGGTGGCCAGCATGAGTTTTCCCGCAGACTGTAACATTGATTTCCATC
>CAYZVG010000152.1:6154-7501 GCA_964481595.1 uncultured Occallatibacter sp.
GTCTCCAGTTAAACCCTCCCAGGCGTCATGACTTCAATTTCCTTCCCTGCCACCTTCTTCGGCACAGCCCTTTCAAAACAATCCCCATCCGCTATCTCAAATGCGATTGCTCTCCACGGCGTGCATGGCCGCGGTGCGAAGCTCTTCAAGTACACTTTCAAATAGAGCAATCATGCCCGGAATCTTCTCCAAAATCCGCACTACGCTCGAAATGATCAAGTGGGAGCACTCGATCTTCGCGCTGCCCTTTGCGCTCACCGCGGTTCTGCTTGCGGCCAACGGATTGCCGGCCTGGCGCGCGGTCGCGTGGATACTTGTGGCGATGGTAGCGGCGCGCTCCAGCGCCATGGCCTTCAACCGCTGGGCCGACGCTGATCTTGACGCCGCCAATCCCCGCACCAGCAGCCGCGCCATTCCCGCCGGACTGCTCTCGCGCCAGTTTGTGCTCGGCTTTACCGTGATTGCGGCGCTCGTGTTTGTCGGTGCTGCGGCGGAACTCAATCGGCTCACGCTGTATCTTTCGCCCGTGGTGCTGGTTGTGCTGTTTGGCTACAGCTATTTAAAGCGGCTTACGCGCTGGTCGCATCTGGGGCTGGGGCTCGCGCTTGGTCTTGCGCCCTCGGCCGCCTGGATCGCCGTGCGCGGCTCGCTTGACGCCCGCATTGTTGTGCTCACCGGCGCAGTGACTTTGTGGGCTGGCGGCTTTGACGTGCTCTACGCCTGTCAGGATTACGAACACGACCGCAAGGCCGGCTTGCACAGCCTGCCCCAGGCATTGGGACTTGGCGCGGCCTTTTGGGCGGCGCGCCTCATGCATCTGGCGATGCTTGCGCTGCTGGTCTGGTTCGGTGCGCTGTTCCACTTCAGCCTGGCCGGCTGGGTGGGCATTGCCGCCGTTGCGCTGTTGCTGGCTTACGAGCACTCCATTGTTTCGCCGCGCGACCTGCGCCGGCTCAACGCCGCTTTCTTTACCATGAATGGCGTCATCGCCATGGTCTTTTTCTTATTTGTCGCCGCCGATTTGTGGTTGAAAGCTTAAAACAGGAGATGCGAACGCAAGCATGAAGATCGCCATCCAAGGAGAGTTCGGGGCCTTCAGCCACGAGGCCGCATTGCAGCTTGTGCCCGGCGCAACCATCGTTCCCTGCGCGCTCTCTGCCGAAGTTTTTGCCGCGCTCACCGAAGGCCGCGTGGACGCCGCCGCAATCCCTATTGAGAACAGCCTGGCCGGCTCAGTGCTGGAGCACTTTGACCTGCTGCTGACCAATGACGTGCGCGTGACGCACGAGACGCTGGTGCGCATCCGTCACAACGTCATCGCCGTTGCCGGAACGCAAATCGACGTGA
>CAYZVG010000153.1:0-7378 GCA_964481595.1 uncultured Occallatibacter sp.
GGCCCGTGAGGAAATACACGCGAGTCATAGGCGCACTCCGTTAGGCGGGAGAAGGATAACATAAGTGGGTTCTGGGAAGTTAGATGGAAGATGGATGCAGATTCGTTGCTTGGGTCGGAATTATATGTCTGTTTTTTTCGATTAATGGATGTGTGATCCCCGGTCCCCAATTGCGAGGTACAGGGGGCACCCAGTTTTTGTGAAAAAACGAACGATAGGACACCTTGAACACACGCCCGCTCATCGCGAAAAAACTGCGATGAACGGGGCAGAGTTTCGTGTGGACAAAGGTGATTCATCCGGAGGAACAGCGGGCAACCTCGCGCGGTTCTACTGCACGGTGCCCTGGGGGCGGAGGCGGCGGAGGTCGAGAGCGCAATCTACGGCGTTTTGCGCATTGAGGCGTAGATTGTCTGACGCAGCCCACAGCCACAGGCGCTGCACTTGATTGGGATTGCGCAGTCCCGGCTCAGGCCTCATGCGGACCAGAACATCGTTTTGCCCGGTGACGGCCAGGTTTGAAGGCGAATCGGTATCTTCAAGCACAAGGTCAACGTGCTCTCCGCCGAGAGCCTCTTCAACGGCGGAGATTTCAACCGGGCGTTCCAGCTCGACGGCAATTGAAAACGTGAGGCCGTGAAAGACGGGCGCATGCACCAGTTGCAAGGCCAGCTCAGGCCAACGCCCGGCAGAGAGCGCCGCGTAATGGCGGCGGATGCGCGCCTCCGCAGTGCCCAGGGCGACGGTTGCGTTCTCGCCAAAGCCGCAGAGAAGGTTGTAGGCGGTTTGTGCGTCGTAGATAGCGCGCGGCAGGCTCTGGAAGCTGAGCAGGTTGACGGTCTGCTGATGCAGCTCGTCCATTGCGCCGCGGCCGAATTCGCTAGCCGGAACAAGGACGGTGGCTCCGGCAAACTTTACCGGTGCCACTTGCTGCAGGCGCTCAAGCAGCAGGCCCAGCGTGATGGCAGCGGGATCGGCGGGAACCACGGCGGGCGTAAACAAGTCCGCTGCCGTCTCAAGGCCGAGCCAGGGAGCGCGCACCAGCACGCCTGCCTCCTGGTCAAGAGCGCCGCTCAAGTCGAGCACAGTCGATCCGCAGCGCAGCGCCTGACGCCAATGCTTGCGGGTGAGCGGCTCGCTGCCGCAGAAGAAAGTAAAGTCGACGCGGTCGAAGGAGTCCGGGCCGATGGTCTGGACGATGGTCACCTCGTCGCCCACCTGGTCGAGCCGGCCTTTGGCGTCCTCTTCGTCAAACAGCGCAAAGTTTGCGGCGGCCAGCGGCGACTCCGAGATGGCGTCCTTCAGCTCCCGGCCTAAAAGCGTTGCGGCTCCAGCAATGGCAATCTTGTACACAGGCATCCTTCAACTGTTTTTATGAATTCTAGAGGAATCGCAGGGTGTCGGGCTTCTCGGCGCTTAGATCTGCTTGAGCAGCGGCAGCTTCCAGTGGCCTTGTTCTGCGCCGGCGCGACCAGGAATACGCAGCACGCGCCCAGATTCCCGAAAACATGTAGACCAACGCGAGCGTGAACAGCATGACGTTGGAGTAGCGCAGCACAACGTACAAGATGATGGCGACTACCACCAGAAGCTGGAAGGGATGGCTGCGCGAAAAGTTGATCTCCTTGGCCGACCAGAAACGCCAGGTGCTGACCATGAGAAATCCGATAAGGCCGACGAGGACAAGCCAGGGAATGGCGATCCACCAATACTGGTTGGGAATGCCATAGCAGAGATGCACGCTTGAAGCGAGCAAGCCGGCGGCGGCGGGGATGGGCATGCCGACAAAATATTTGCGCCCCGGGCGGCCTGGATTGCGGGGCTGCGCGTCATGGGAGATGTTGAAGCGCGCCAACCGCGATACTCCGCTTAACAAAAACAGAAAACAGACGAACGAGCCAGCCTGCAGAAGATGCTGGTGCAACTGGACGTTGATCGTGTCCGATAGAAAATGAAATCCCCAGACAAACGCGAGCACGGCCGGGGCAACGCCAAAGGTGATCGCGTCGGCCAGCGAATCCAGCTCCTTGCCAAAATCGCTGGTGGTGTTGGTCATGCGCGCAATGCGGCCATCGAGCGCGTCAAAAGGGATTGCGAAGAGGATAGCGATGGCGGCCAGATCGAGGTGCGCTTGCGCGTTGCCGGTGACGGCCTCAATGGATTGTGTAATGGACCAGTAGCCTGCGCCGATGTTGACCGAAGTGAACAGCGAAGGCAGCAGATACATGCCGCGGTGCAGACGCGCCTTGCGGGCCTGAGCCTTGGCTGGATCGAGCGGTGTGTGAGTGAAGCTCAAATGCGTTCTCCGCCCGGCAGATCCGGAACAACGCTACCCGCCAGGTCTGCCACAGACACAGGCGTAACCCGAGCCGCTACCGGCATGGCCGCAAGCACGCTTGCGCCGCCTTTTACGCGCTCACCCACTTTTACCTGCAGTCTGGCTTCAACGGGGACGATGACATCGACCCTGGAGCCGAACTTGATAAGGCCAACGCGCTGGCCACGCTCGACTGCATCGCCCTCTTTGTAGTTGAAGACGATGCGGCGAGCCAGCAGGCCAGCGATCTGCTTGAACGTAACTTCGCAGCCTTCGCCACCGATGGTGACTGCATTTTGCTCGTTGCGCTCGGCGGAGGCGGGATTCATGGCGTTGAGGTATTGGCCTTTTTGATAATGCACGCGGCTGAGCACGCCGCCAATGGGGGCGCGGTTTACGTGCACATCAAATACGCTCAGGAAAATGCTGATCCGCTGACGCGGACCTTCGGCCGTGGAGATGGCCGCCGTTTCAGTGACGAGGCCGTCACCGGGTGAGACGATCAAGCCGTCGCCTGCAGGAACAAGGCGCTCGGGATCGCGGAAAAACCACAGGAAAAACGCCGCCAGCAGGAGCGGCACCGCAGCCCACGCCCAACTGCCTGTCGCCCAAACAACCGCCGCTGCCACCGCGAACAGGCTTAAACCGTAGATGTAACCGTCACGAACCATAGTCCTGAACGATTATACGGTTATCTGCCGCAAATCGAGGGTGTGCGGACAATATGGAGTGCCTTTGGCCACCGGCCTGAAGACACACGCCCTGGGCAGCCGCTAGGCCGGGGGCCCTTCGCTCAAAAAAATCAAGTCGTTCGAGAGAACTTAAGCTACGGCGAGCGACCTGCGCTCAAGGGCGTACATCAGGTCTTTCGCGTGCAGCTTCAGCTTTTTGAGGCGAATTTCTTCGAGCTGTTCATCCTCGCTGAGATAGGGTTTGTGAAGCAATTCATCCAATCGCTGAGCATAACGAGTGTGTTCGGCATGAAGGCGATCCAGCTCTGTGCTCAGCGTTGCATCCTTTACTTCGTCCATCAGGCACCTCCTGATTGTTACAGTTCACTAACATATATCGCCGCCTGTGGACAATTCGCAAGCGGGAAAACACATCAAAATGGACCGGGACTGTGAATTTCGCAGCCAAAGGTCATCAAGTGTGACGGTTATCACATTTCAATGAAGCGAAAAAAGACACATGGACCACATCGGAACCGAGCACTATCCCAGCGGGAGGGTCATCAGGACCGCATCTTCTTCGGGGTCGGAGTAATAGCGAGGGCGAAGGCCGGTCTGGCGCCAGCCGAGCGAGCGGTAGAGCGCCAGGGCCGGATTGTTGCTGGCGCGGACTTCAAGCAGGAACTCGACGGCTGCGGCGGCCGACAGCTCCCCAACGAGCGCGGAAAGCAGCTTGCGGGCAATGCCGCGGCGCTGCGTGGCTTGGGCCACGGCAATGGTCTCAAGCTCCGCCTGCGGAGCCAGCAGGCTGGCCACGGCGAATGCCACAACGCCTGCGACGGGGTCTTCTGCCACCAGAGCGACTCTGCGCGGGGACGCATGAGGATCGAGCGCAACAAGGTACGCCGAGCGCGGCCAGAGCGGAGCATGACTCAGGTTGCCGTCAATGGCCATGACCCGGTCAAGATCGGCGGCGCGCATTCTGCGGATGAGAGGACCGGCCGAAGCTTTGGAGCCGCCAGAGGCCGCTTCGCCGCTCATGGCTGCTTGTTCCGGGAGACCGCAGCACCGGACAGCTGCGCGCCGAAGATCTCGGCATCTGAACGGCGCAGGTAGTTGCCATCGAGCAGAGCCAGGTCAACGTCTCCACCGGCAACCAGCCGCGCCTCGCCGGGGCGCAGAGCGTCGGCAGCGGTGGGAGCAGCGCAAAGCACTACTTGGGTTGAGGGCCATGCAGCAGCAAGCAACTCCGCGGCCTGATCGTCGCAGACCGCTACGCGGAGCGGCGGCTGAATGGCGGCGAGTTCCTGTTTGCCCGCGAGAAGCTCCCTGGAGGGTTTGCCGGCCTCTTCAAGCCGCAGAAACACTTCGCCGCGGTGCGCATCGAGCGCGCACGAGGGCACGCCCGATTTGCGGGAGAGCACCAGCAGACGCGACAGGGGGGCTACGGGAATGCGCGGGCTTTCAGCCAGGCCTTTGACCGCGCTCAAGCCCACGCGCACGCCGGTAAAGCTGCCGGGGCCGTTGACCGCGACGATGCCGCCCAGATCGCCGAGAGCGACTCCCGCGACCTCCAGAATCTGGCCGATGGCAGAGACCAGCGTGGCGGAGTAGCTGCGCCCCTCGAGTTCCGTTTGCCCAAGGATTTCAAGGTCTCGCCCGGCCAGGCGGCCAAGCGCCACTGAGCCGCTTGGTCCGCAGGTGTCTATCGCCAGCAGGTAACCGAAAAATCCCCCGGCAAAGGTTCCCTCTTGAGCCATCAGACGCCGTTACACCGCAGCCAGCGCCTGCTCCAGATCGGCGATGAGGTCTTCCTTGTCCTCGATGCCGATGGAAAGCCGGACGCGCCCTTCATTAATGCCCATGGACTGGCGCACTTCTTCGCTGACCGAGCCGTGGGTAGTGGTGGCCGAGTGCGAAGCCAGCGACTCGACGCCGCCCAGCGACTCCGCATTGAGGAAGATCTTGATGGCCGCGAGAAAACGCGCCGCTTCGTCGCGCGACTTGAGTTCAAAGCTCATCATGGAGCCAAAGCCCTTCTGCTGCTTCACCGCCAGCTCGTACTGCGGATGGGTCTTGAGGCCGGGATAGGCGAGCTTGCTCACCTTGGGATGCTTCGAAAGGTATTCGGCCACGGCGCGGCCGTTCTCTTCGTGCTGGCGGATGCGCAGGGGCAGCGTCTTGATGCCGCGCAGCACCAAAAAGCACTCGAAGGGCGACATGACGCCGCCTGCCGCCTTTTGCACCAGCAGGAAGCGGTCTTTGTGCTCCGGCTTTGAGCCGATGAGCGCGCCACCCAATCCATCGGAGTGGCCGTTGAGGTACTTTGTCGTCGAGTGCATCACAATGTCCGCGCCGAGGGCGAGCGGGCTTTGCAGGGCAGGCGACAGAAACGTGTTGTCCACGCTCAACTCCGCGCCGCCGGCGTGGGCAATCTCAGCCACCGCCGCAATGTCTGTAAGAATCATGAGCGGATTGCTGGGCGTTTCAATATGCACCAGCTTGGTATTGGGCCGCATGGCCGCTTTGACCGCGGCAAGATCGCTGGTGTCGACGTATTGAATCTGGATTCCATAGCCGCTGACGATCTGGTCAAGCAGGCGCACGGTGCCTGCGTACACATCGCGCGAGCAGATGAGGTGGTCGCCGGCCCTGAGCATGGCCACCAGCGCCGAGATGGCCGCCATTCCCGTGGTGAAGGCGTGCGCGCTTGTGCCGCCTTCGAGCGCGGCCAGCGCGGTCTCAAGCCGGTCGCGGGTCGGGTTGCCGGCGCGCGAGTAGTCCCAGCCGCGGTCAGTGCCGATGCCGGTGAGCTCAAAGGTGGAAGAGAGATAGACAGGCACATTGACTGCGCCCGTCTGCGCGTCGGGCTGCTGCCCGGCGTGAACGGCGAGGGTCGAGTATTTGTATTGGGGCATGATTCGGTTCGAGCTGCGATCTCCTGCAAATAGCTTATCGCGACAGGGGCGGAACAGGTCCGATCGTTTTTTCCCCGTTGGGGTAGTTGCACAGACAGGGAGCAAGGCATCGCCTGGGCTCACATCGCCCCGGGGCTGGCGTGGCGTGACAAAAGTTCCTGTAAGAGCAGGTGAAATGCAAAAGCGGATTCTTCGCTCCCCTGAACTGAAAAGCGTTCGGGGCACCGTTCGTTCAGAATGACAGGCGCAATTATGTTTTGTACTTTTGGAGGCAGAGCACCCGGTCCCTGAGTTTACATCCCGTGCGTTGGGCTTTTGGCCTTGGGGACGGAGGGGTAGTAGCCGGTGCGCGTGCGCACGGTGAGCTTGCCCATGCCCTTGGCCTCGGCCGTTACCTGCACTTGCCGGAAGCCGGGCTGTGTGGTTGGCTTGGTGGAGTGGTAGCCGATGGTGTACTGGCTGCGGATGTCGCGCGCCACCTCGGCCGCGATCTCATCGACATCCTCGATCGATTTTGGGAAGAACGCAAGTCCGCCGGTTTCGGTCGAAAGTAGCTCCAGCGCCTTGCGCGCGGTGCGCGATTCGCCGCGGCTCATCTCGTCGCCAAACAAGAGTCCGATGGAGTAAATCACCGGACCCGACAGCTCCTGCACGCGGCGGATGGTCTGCACCAGGCTGAGGCTCGATGCATTATCCTCGCCGTCAGTGATGATGACGATGACCTGCTTAGGCCGCTTGGCGTCGGTCACCAGCTTATCCGCCGAGGCCACTACCGCATCGTAGAGCGCCGTGCCACCGCGCGAGTCGATGTGCGAGAGCCCGTCGCGGAGCTTGTTTAGATCCGAAGTAAAATCCTGGTCGATGAATGCTTCATCGGAGAAGTTCACCACAAAGGCTTCGTCCTGCGGATTCGACGCCTCGATGAGATCGAGCGCGCTCTTGTTGACCGAGGGCCGCTTTTTGTACATCGATCCCGAGTTGTCGATGACCAGCCCAAGCGACACGGGAAGATCGGTGTGCTGAAAGCTGATGATGGATTGCGCTACACCATCCTCGCGAACCTGAAAGTTCTCTTTCTGCAAGTTAGGCACTATCTTGTTGCCTTGAAGCACCGAGCAGTTCAGCACCACTTCTTCCACGTCGGTGCGCAGCACGTAGCCGGAGCCCTGCTTGGTGAGCGTCCCCTGCGCGGTTGCCGGCACTTCAATGTCGGGCGAGCGAACGGGGTCTCTGTCTTCAGTGAGCGAAGGCGAGGGTTGCGAAGACGGGTTCTGCGATGTGGTCTGCTGTTGAGCGGCAAGCTGCATTGCCGCGCCGGACAAAAGAACCGCGAAGACTGCGTTACTGCAAAGGCGCATAGTAGCCGGTACGTGCATACACTGTAAGCGGGGGCAACCCCGGTGGAGGATTTACCTTTACCTTCACTTTACGCCACTTGCCGTCGCGGGTCAGGTCCTTGGGCCGGTAGCCGA
>CAYZVG010000154.1:0-7367 GCA_964481595.1 uncultured Occallatibacter sp.
GTGGACCTGCGGCGTGATCTGGCGAGCGGGTTGATACTGCGCGCGAACTTTACGTGGGCCAAAAACCTCGACGACGGCTCAGCGTGGAATACGTCGGTGTCGTCGAATACTCCGGCATTTGTAGAGGTGCCTTCATTGCCGCACCTCGACTACGGCCCTGCGGCCACGGACATTCGCCATGCAGCCGCCATCAATGCAACGTACGAATTACCCTTCGGCACCGGTAAGGCGTTCTTTGCCAATGCCCCGCGCGCCACTGAGGACTTTGTTTCAGGATGGTCGTTGTCGTCGATCGCGAGTCTGCTCAGCGGATTCCCGTTCTCGCCGCAGCTCGGCTATAACCCCACGGGCTCAGGCGACTCTCGCAACCCGGTGCGGCCGAGTCTGAACCCCAACTTCAACGGATCGCTCTATCCGGGCGGCAGCACGGCAACGCGCGTGGCGGAGTATTTCAACCCCAATGCCTTTTCCGCGCCGGCGTACGGCACGGTAGGCAATGCCGGCCGCGACTCCCTCGTGGGACCGGGGTTTGCGGACTGGGATCTCTCGCTGCTCAAGTCCACCGTGGTCACTGAGCGTCTGCGCGTGCAATTTCGCGCGGAGTTCTTCAACGTGCTCAACCACACCAACCTGCAGCTCCCCAACGAGGTTGTCTATTCGGCCGGACCCACGCAAGGAACCACGGCGAATCAGACGACGGCAGCCACGTTCGGTTCGCCGGGAGTCATCTCCGCATCGGCCAACACCAGCCGGCAAATTCAATTGGGATTGAAGATTCTGTTCTAGGAACCTCCTCGGCGGCGAAAGGAACCGGTAGTCAGCGGAATCGGTTCCCCTCGCCGGCAGCGGACGATCCGGCATCGGGCAACTCAGATGGGTCCGGGGAATCTGCCGCGTCCAAGTCCACAAAAACCTTCGCGTCGGGCCCAAGGTTGGGCGCATAGCAATTGCCATCAGCGGCAGGCTTTGCGTGGCAACTTGCGCTGAACTCGGGGCGAAACGGCGACTGGGTATACTGCCAGACCTTTGCGAAAGGCGAAACCGCCGGAGAAAATGCGCCACGTAATTGCGGAACAGCAAGCGTACAGCCCGGCGCGGGCGGGCATTGGTCGTCCGCGATCCAAAGCGCCAAGCGATGCCGCGAATTCTTAGGTGAAGACTGCACCCTTGCGCTCTCCCGTTCCGCAATGTCCCGAGCTGTGCTGATCGTGCCATTGCCCTCCGGCACATCGATCCCGGAGCAATAGATGCCGGCCCGCGCGCCCGCGGCTCGGACTGCGTCAATCCAAGCGAAAACATAAGCTGCCTGTTCCGGCAGCAGCCGGCCGCCCTCTTCCTGGTCAAGAAAAATGATCACATCTGGCGGAAAACCTTCGCGCACAGCTGCGGCCACGGCTGCCTTCCCCTCGGCCGCGCCCAGAGCCGATGCATCCTTGCCTTGCGAAGCCGCTGCTTTGATCTCCGCATCGGTGCGCCCGTTGAAAAGCACCAGAAACCCGAATCCATGTTGGCGCAGGATTGCGCGCTTCCCTGCCCAGTTGTTGGCCGTTTCACCCGGCGGAGCGTTCAGCCAATAGCCGGTGTATTGAAAACTCTTGCGCAGGTCTGAAAGCGCAGCATCACCGGGATAATCGTTGCGGTCGAATCCGAGATACGAGGCCGAAGCCTCTTGATTCGCATTCTGCGCGGGGCAGCGCCAGATCGCGGTCGCCAGCATCATGGCTAATCCAGTGGCGCTTAAACGTCGAACCATCGCCCCTCCTGACGCGATTCGTTCCAATCCTTAGAGCGTCCTTTGAGATGCGCATCCGTCGCTTGATGCTTTGCCGATTCTATAAGCGGGCGTTAAAGTGTGAGGCAAGGAAAGAATCGTCGGAACCCATTTCCCATTGGAAGGTCGCCCATGTGCCGCAATATCAAAATGCTCTTCAACTTCGATCCGCCGGTCACCACGAATGAAATCCGCAGCGCTTCACTGCAATATGTAAGAAAGATCAGTGGATTTAACAAGCCTTCGAAGGCAAATGAAGCTGCATTCGCCGCTGCAATCGATGAGATCGCCGAAGCCTCCTGGCGCCTGTTAAGCCGGTTGGAGACCACTGGCTCGCCACGTAGCCGGGAAGAAGAAGCTGCCAAGGCGAAGGCGCGTGGAGCGGCGAGATTCGGCGACCCGCACAAAGCGACCGGCTAATGCGCCCCCGCTCCGGGAGCGCCGCCGGACGTGGCTTTGTTCGCTTCTGCGGGCTGCTCGGGCGCCGCGGCCTTGTCTTCGCCTTTCGGCTGATTGCCGGCCTCCGGCGCCGGCTTGGAGGTCGCTTCGGAACTCTTATGACCGAACCGCGAGACACCACATGCTGCCGGCATATTCGCCAACTGCTTCACGAATACGGCGAAGCTGAGCCCGCCCGGCCTTAGCGTCACCCAGTAACTTGACTTGCTGAGCAAGGTTTGGTGATTTGCGATCAGCTGTTTGTCCAAAACTTTGATGCCGCACTCAAGATTGTTCTTGGGCTGTAGAATTGTCCTTTCGGGATCGTGCTCCAGCAGCGCCTTGTCTTTCTCAAAGTCGAAATCGCATCCGTATCGTTGGCTGTCCATATACGCGAGTTGCAGTAATCCTTCCTGGCGAGCGATGCGGTGTGTCACAGGGTCGGGCACCGCAACCTCGGGATCGCTGTGGCGCACGTTAGTCGTCGGTTCCAGTCCGGCCTCAGCCCCCGCCAGTGCCTGAAAGAAGTATGCCCAGAACGCACGGCGATCGACCTCGCTCATCTGGTTGAAGCGCGGGCAAAGGTCTCTCACCTGCCGCTCCCGCTTGGATGACAGCAGATCCGCGGGCAGCGATTGCTCGATCAATTTGTCCCATTCGGGATTCCAGGGGTCATCATCGCCGAGTTCGGCCTTTTTGATGGCGATCGGGGTTTGCGGAGCGGGCTTGGTTTCTGGCTTGGCCTCGGAGCCTGCCGAAGGCTGCGAATCGGTTGACTGGGCCTGCGATTGCGCTTCCGGTTGCCATTCGCCGCCGCAGCCAGCCGATAAGCCGATTGCCGAGTAAATTACGATCAAGATCACCTTCGACATCGGCGCAATACCCGTACTCCATGTCAGATGCGCCTTTTGCCGCTCTCATGCACCATCTTGTTCAGAAACTCTTGTTTTCGAGCACCTTCCACCGCAGCCCCTGCACCCGACCGATGGCCCAAACTCGGGCGCCGGATGAGACCATGGAGTCTGCGCCAACATCCCGCTCTCGGAGAAGACTCGCTGAATGAGACAAATCGTTGCAGTAATCTTCGGACTGGCTCTATTGGGAAACGCGGCGCTCTTCGTACCCCAGGCCCTGGCTGTTTGGCGCAAGAAGTCCGATGAGGGCGTCTCGCTTGTCACCTTTGGCGGCTTTTGCATCCTACAGGTCATCGGAGTCGTTCATGGATTCTACGAGCATGACCGATCGCTGATCATTGGCCTTGGTGCCAGCTTTCTAACCTGTGGCGCGGTTACGCTGCTGACCGTGGTCTACCGCATCCGCCGGTTGCGGGCCCGGCAGGCACGGCCGGTTGCCTGAAAGCGCCCGGGTGCCGCCGCAGGGAATCCGGGAATTTCATAAACGACAGCCGTGCGCGAATCGATATATACTGCTGTTCCCCGGCGGCATACGCCGACCGCAACGGGAAACGGGTAGCAGCACATTCCTTCCATGGCCAGGAGGTTTCGATGAAAATTACCGACACCATTGGAGTCGTTCTGAAGCAAAAAGGCCACACCAAAGTTCTGTCGATCGCGCCCGAGCAATCGGTCTACGAGGCGCTCGAACAGATGGCCAAGCACGACGTTGGAGCTTTGTTGGTCCTATCGAATCACAGGCTGGCCGGCATCCTCTCGGAGCGTGACTACGCGCGCAAGGGCGTT
Source organism: uncultured Occallatibacter sp. (assembly GCA_964481595.1). Lineage (GTDB taxonomy): Bacteria > Acidobacteriota > Terriglobia > Terriglobales > Acidobacteriaceae > Telmatobacter. Next base: position 3,910 of record CAYZVG010000154.1, read on the forward strand.
CTCACTGGCCACCACTCGAAGGAAACCCAGGTAAGCGAAATCATGACCAGTCCCGTTCTCTTCGTGAGCCCCGAGCATAGCGTGGACGAGTGCATGACGATGATGACAGATCACCATTTTCGCCATCTGCCGGTTTTGCGAGGCGACGAAGTGGTTGGTGTCATCTCAATCGGTGACCTGGTGAAGTGGGTCATCTCCGGCCACGAACACACCATTCAGGCGCTGGAGGGCTACATCACGGGCGCGTACCCAGGGTAGAGCGAAGCTCTGCCAACCAATTTGCAGAGGCTACCCCAGAAAGATCCCCGCAATCGAAGCCGAGATCAGGTTCGCCATGGTGCCCGCAAACATGGCGCGCACGCCTAATCGCGCCAGATCGTTGCGGCGCTCGGGAACCAGCGCGCCGATGCCTCCGATCTGCATCCCGATCGATCCCAGGTTGGCAAAGCCGCAAAGCGCAAATGTGGCGATGGTAAAGGAGCGCGGCAGCAGCGTTGCCTTCTCCGCGCCCAGTGCAATGTAGGCGATCACTTCATTCAGCGCCATGCGCGTGCCCAGCAGGTTGCCGATCGCCCCGCAGTCGCGCCACGGCACGCCGATGAGCCACGCCACGGGTGCAAACGCGAAGCCGAGAATCTGGCCGAGGCTTGCGGGAACCCAGTGCATGTAGGCGAGGCCGTGCGCCCAGCCAAGGAGCATGTCGAGCAAGGCCACGAGCGCCAGAAAGCTGATGAGCATGATGGCCACATTCATAGCCAGCTTGCCGCCGTCGATGGTGCCGCGGGCAATGGCGCCGATAAAGTTTTCGTCGGCATGCATCTCGTCTTTGGGGATGACGACTTTGCCTTCGGTGGCGGGCACCTCGGTTTCGGGGACCAGCATCTTGGCGAGCAGAATCGTTCCCGGCGAAGTCATGATGACCGCCGAAAGCAGATGCCGCGCCTCAACGCCCTGCGAGATGTACATGGCCATGATTCCTCCCGAGACGTGCGCCATGCCGCTTGTCATGATGACCATGAGCTCGCTGCGCGTGGCCTTCGACAAGAATGGTCTGATGGTGAGCGGCGCTTCGGTCTGCCCCATGAAGATGCTTGCCGCCACGTTCATGCTCTCGGCGCCGGAGATGCGCATGGTTTTGAGCATCACCCAGGCCATGCCGCGAATGATGATCTGCATCAGCCCGATGTGATAGAGAACCGCAAAAAACGCGGAGATGAAGATGATCGTCGGCAGCACCTGAAAGGCGAAGATGGCGCCTTTGTTTGGTCCCAGAAGATTGCCGAATGCGCCAGAGTTGGGCAGTCCAAGCTGTCCGAAGAGCACCTGCGTTCCCGCAAAGGTTGCGGAAAGCATGTTGGTGACTACGCCGCCTGCCCAGGCCATGGCGCGCTGGCCGTAATCGAAGCGCAGAACCAGGAACGCGAAGGTGAACTGCAAGCCGAGACCCCAGGCGACAGTGCGCCAGCGGATGCGGCGGCGATTTGTGGAGAAGAGCCACGCGGCCAAGAGTACGGCGAGGATTCCAAGGACTCCGGTAAATCGACCCAAGGCGGTTGCCTCCCGAAAAGCAGCTTTTAGCCATTGGCTTTTAACACTGACGTGCAACTCGATGCATTTGCGGATAAACACATCGCTGGTTGCATGGGCCATTCGCGCAACAGACAGAAACCGAAGCTAAGGGCCAGAAGTTGTTATTCGATTAAGTTACAGCATTGCGAACCAAATCAGTGGAAAAAGCACCTGCCTGGCGCGAGCGAGCTGGCAGCTGGAACCTAGCGGCTGGAAGCTCTTGTCAAATACTTCTCCGCTAAATCGCGCGTGAAAACGCGGCTCACCAGCGGCACCGCTGCGTGGGGCGGACTCTTGGAGAGATGAATCGCCTCTTTTAGAATCGCAGCCGGTTCGACCAGCAAGCCCGCGTTCGTCGCGTAGACCGTCGCCAATGGCTGGCCGCGCTCCACCCGTGCGCCGCGCCGCGCATGAAACAGGATGCCGGCGTGCGGATCGACGGGCTCTCCGGCCTTCTCGCGCCCCGCACCGGTGCGCTGCACGGCCCAGCCCAGAGCTGTGGTATCCATCTCCGCCACAAACCCGCTCTCCCAAGCTTCAACCACCTGCGTTGCGCCCGGCTTATGAAAGGCAGGATCGTCAAAGACACTCGCATCCCCACCTTGCGCCTCGATCATCGTGAAGAAGGCACGCAGCGCGGAACCGTCCATCAGCGCCGCCTCGGCGCGCGCAGTTCCGGCCTCGGGGCTCCCGGCCTGGCCACCCAGGTGAATCATCCAACCGGCCAGGATCAATGACAGCTCGCGCAGGTCTTCGCTCCACGCAGGGCGCTTGCCGCGGAGCAGCTCGACACTCTCAACCAGCTCGATCCAGTTTCCCGCGGCTCGCCCCAGCGGCTGGCTCATGTCTGTGAGCAATGCGACAGTGCGCGTGCCTGCGGCCTCGGCTGTGGTCACCATCAGCGCCGCCAGAAATTCAGTGTCTTCCATCTTGCGCAGAAACGCGCCTGAACCGGTCTTCACGTCGAGCGCCAAAGCATCCAATCCCGCTGCCAGCTTTTTGCTCAAAATCGACGCGCAGATCAGCCCCTTGTTTTCGACCGTTCCCGTGCGATCGCGCAACGCGTAAAGAACGCGATCGGCCGGCACGAGCGTTGGCGTCTGGCCGACAATGGACGCTCCGCATTTCTGAATCACGGCCTCGAACTCCGCGAGCGTGAGCGCTGTGCGGTATCCGGGAATCGACTCGAGCTTGTCGAGCGTTCCTCCGGTGTGGCCCAATGCGCGCCCGCTGATCATGGGAACTGCCACGCCGCACGCCGCCGCCAGGGGCGCAACAAGAAAGCTGGTCTTATCGCCCACGCCGCCAGAGGAATGTTTGTCGACCGCCGTCTTGCCGAGCCGCGCCGGCGAAAACTTCTCGCCGGAGTCGCGCATGGCCAGTGTGAGTGAACGGGTTTCATCGAGCGAGAGCCCATTCAGCCACGCAGCCATCAGCCACGCCGCAAGCTGGTCTGCCGGAATCGATCCATCGGCCGCGCCTGCGGCCACAAAACCGATCTCGCGAGCGTCGAGCGAAACGCGGTCGCGCTTTTTGCGGATGATGTCAATCATGTGCAGCGGAGCAGATGCGGGCGGGGCCGGCGGATTCGTATCGTTCGTCATGGAATCGTTGCCCTATTTAAGCTTGAGTTCGAATCCTGCCGGCAGCAGGTCGCTGAACTTCATCGTCCGCACTCCATCGGCGGCGGGAAACACGACCGGCGCGTCGGGCGAAGTGAATTCAGCCAGCATTTGCCGGCACGCGCCGCAGGGCGGGCTCGGCAAGCCGCTGCGGTTGGCAACGGCCACGGCGGCAATGCGAATTTTCGGGCCGAATTCACTCACCGCGCGCACCAGTGCTGCCCGCTCGGCGCAGATCGTCACACCATAGCTCACATTTTCTACGTT
>CAYZVG010000155.1:0-7316 GCA_964481595.1 uncultured Occallatibacter sp.
CCCTTCGGGTTGCGGTGAAAATCCGGCCATACTTCATTCTCGCCCTCGACGGTGGACCAGCCACAGCCTTCAGGCTCGGCTTCATCTCCACCCCACAAATGAAGACCTATTCGTGGGGACCCCGGGTCTGGCCGGATTTTCACTAGCAACGCTGCCCACTGCTATAGGTCGATACACCCTAGCGTTGCAGACGCCAGAGAATCCGCCGGAAAAGGCCCAGAATCCGCCGCGCGTCTTTCCTTCCCGGAGCGAGCCTGCGCAACATCAGCCGTAGATCGTGCCGGTTAGCTTCCCGCATGGTTGCAGGGGAGTAATGCGCCGCTTCCATCACCTGTTCCACCACGCCCGCCACAAGCTCCAGAGTCTCTGCGTCTGCGGCTGCACCGTCGGCAAGGTTCCCGTGCTGCAGTGGGCCAATGTCTGTTGCGGGTTGAGCGTCGGGCTGCACGCGCGAGGCTAGCTCATAGAGGCAAACTGCTACTGCCTGCCCAAGGTTCATCGAGGGTTGGCGCACGTCGGTCGGAATCTCCACCAACAGGTGGCAATACGACAGGTCGTCGCGCGTGAGGCCGTGTTTCTCCGGTCCAAAAACGAGCGCTACCGATCCGCCGCGCTCAAGTTCGGCGGCCACCAGGGGAGCCAGATCGGGTAGCCGCACGACGCGCTGCTCTGGCTTGCGGTGGGTGAGCGTTCCGGTTCCCAGCACGAGCGTGCAGCCGGCGATTGCCTCAGACAGCCCTTGGGTCTGTCTGGCTTCAGCGAGAAGCTCTGGCGCGCCCACCGCCGAACGCGCCTCGCGCCAGTGTGGCTCATAGGGCGCAACCACGGCCAGGCGCGAGAAGCCGAAGTTGGCCATGGCCCTTGCAGCCGCGCCAATATTCAGCGGGTTACGCGGCGAAACGAGCACCACGCCCACACGGTCGCACTGGTCCCAAGCTAGCAAGAGTTCATTTTAGATGTTTGGTAGGATGCGCGGAGTCAAGAGGGGTGCCTGCCGCTTTCGTACGGGTCAATTTGGCCGTACGAAAGCAGAGGGAAGTTGGATGCGGCCTCACCATGAGGCATTGGAAAGAACGAGAGCTAATTGCCGGGCGAGAAAACCACGTTGATGGTCGTGTTTGCCTCGGTCGGCTGGTTGTCGTACGTGTAAGGACGGTAACGCCATGTCTTCACTGCGTCCACGGCCGACTGGCGCAGCACTGTCGGTCCGTTCAAAACGCGCAGATTGGTTACCGCCCCCGTCTTGGTAATCGTAGCCTGGAGGGTAACCGTGCCGCCGATGTGAGCCGACTTGGCAATCTGAGGGTAAACGGGCGCGGTTTTTTGGACTAACATGGCAACCGCGACGTCTGCCGAAACGTTTACGACTTTCGGTGCCGCCGCTTTCACGGTGGGCTGGGCTTGCCCTTTGAACATGGTGCCGGGCATAGAGCTTCCATTCAGTGCGTCGATCCCTGCCAACCCTGATGGGGGCGGAGCATCGCCTGACTGTGAGCCTCTGGAGCCCTCGGGAATGCGTGTAGGCGCAAGCAGCTGATCGTGCATCATCTGTGCCTGCTCGGGAGCGGGAGTCGTCTGCTTCTGATTTGTTGGTAAAGAACCGTTATCAGCCGTATCTCCAGGCACTCCCGCCGCCGGCTTGTTTGCGGCGGATTGGTTGGCCGCCTGACCTGCCGCGGTGTTCGATCCCTGCAGCCCCAAGTTGGCATTGGCCAAGGCGGCGTTCCTGTCCAAATCCATCTTTACCTTGGTCGCAACAGGTTGTTTGGAAGCCATTCCGGTTAACTTCCCGATCGCGCCGGAGTGGAAGAGCTGGAAGGCCACCAGCAAAAGGGTGCAGGCAGAGACCGCAATGATTGCCGTCCGCTTCTTATTGCTGCTCGGTTCCTCTGCGACCACGTCGCTGTGTCTGAAGATCGCCCGGAGATGAGGTACGATCTCGTCCGAGGACAGCACTTCCTCGGGTGCCGAGGCGTCCAGCACCAGAGTGCGCGCGCCAGTTGTGTCTTCGGAATTGGAGCGCGTAGCCGATCGTCTTTCCACGGCCGGCTTGGAGGAGACTTGACGCTGAGGAACGTCGACCTTGTCCCCGTATCCAACCGTGCTCTTTGGAGCAGGAAAGTTGTGAGAAGGCTTAGCAGCGGATGCGGCAAATGCGCGCGGATGTTCTGTGAGCGGCACACCCGCTCGGCGAGCTGCGTTCAGGCTGCGCTCGTCTTGCGCTTTCCCTCTGGAGTCGCTTCCGGTGGGTTCCAGAGGTGTTGCCTCCTCAGAATCTGCGCCATCCCACTCGATAAAATCGGCGGGTAGCGTATCGGGCACGTTTTTCGTTACTTCTGTTGGCGATGCCATTGTCCATCCTCTCCCTTCTCGTAGATCAGACCCTTATATGTACGGGTCTCGCGCGGCGTCCGTGCTGATGGAGCGGCGCTAGACCCAACGGCGTTGCCTCCCGCAGGGGTGGCGGCGGCAGGTTCGGTCGTTGTCGTCATGGGCGATTGAGAACTCTTTCGTGCGCCGGGTCCGGGCGCGGCGGCTCGGGCTGCGGCGGCGTTCATTGCAAAGGCTTCCCGCTCTGCGGGGATGCTGCGCGGCCGTACGAACTCGCGTTCTGCACTCGCTGGGTCAGGCTGGTCAATCTCCAGGTCCTGCTCCATCGGCGAAAGGACCGCGCCCGACAGAAGCGGTGCGATATCGGGCAGCGCCTCAACCTGAAGCGTTACCGTTGCTTGCACGGTTGCGAACTTCCAGCTCTCTGCCGGCGTAAACAGCGCCCACAGAGTGTGCTTGCCCGGCGGAAGCACATTGCCCGCGCACGGACCGTAAGCAAAGGTTCCAGGAACCGTCGCCGATGCGTTCAGTTGTTCGTCACCGAGCGCGATGCCGTATTGAATGGGCCGCGGTGCTGGCCAGGTGATTTCGACGCGCTCCAGCTCCTTGACTGTCAGTGTCACCGTCGCCTTGGCTGGTTCGAAATTCATCGTGTCAATCGGCGTAAATGTCACCGAAAGCTTGTGAGTTCCAGGCGGCGGCAACTCGCCCGCCGCGGGTCTGTACACAAACGTTCCAGGAACAGTGGAGGTTGCGTTCAATTGCGTTGCGCTCAACGCTGTGCCGTAGGGAATGGCTTCCGGCTCATTCCACGTGAGCGCAGGTCTGGCCATCACCACCGTCAGCGGCACGGCTGCCGGTATATTGCTGTAATCCGAGTCGTCATTCGGATTGAAGGTTACCGACGGTGTGTGCATGCCCACTGCAAGCACTGCGCCCATGCCTGGGGTGTAGTCGAACCTTCCATCTACGGACGCGGCCGCATTTAATTGCGCTGTGCTCAAGGGCGTTCCGTAAACAATTGGATCGGGAGCTGCCCAGGTAACTCTCGGCGGCGGCTTCATCACGGTGACGTTGATCGTTCCCTGCGCGGATACATAGTGCATCCCGTCGGCGGGAGTGAAATAAACCGTCAGAGTGTGTTGCCCCGGCTCCAGAACCTCGCCCGCAGCGGGCTTGTACACAAAGGTTCCGGGAACAGATGCCTTGGCGTTGAGTTGCTTCGTGCTTAGTGCGCTGCCGCAGGGGATTTTTTCCGGCGCGGGCCAATCAATTGAGGGCACTATCCGCTCAACGGTGAGGGGCGCGGTGGCAGTTACTGCCAGATAGTTCTTCTGGTCCACCGGCGCGAATTTTACTGTGAGCGTATGTTGGCCGGGTTCCAGGCGAACACCGGCTGCAGGTGAGTATTCAAGTTTTCCCGGCACCGATGCGCCGGCATTTAATTGAGCCTCGCCGAGCGTGGTGTAGCAGGAGATTGGAGCCGGCGCAGGCCAGGTGATGACCGGCGCAGCTTTGGCCACCGTGATGGACACGGCAGACTGAACCATGGGTCCGTTGGATGGTGTGAACGTGACCCAAAGCGTATGCGTTCCCGCCGGCAGCATGTATCCGGCCCCCGGCGTGTAAGCAAACTCTCCCGGCACCGATGCCGTGGCGTTGAGCTGTTTCTGGCTCAGCGGGGTTCCGTAATTTATCGTTTCAGGGGTTTGCCAATTGACATTGGGAACCCCGTCGGAATCGAACGATGCGGGACTCGTCGATGCCTGCTCAAGGTCCCCACCGTCTGAGCTCGGAGTGAAGTTGCCTGTACTCGAGCCGTCAGTGTTATGCGGCAACTGGTTGTCCAATGTCGCTGAAGCATTCTCTATCGTTTCCATATTGAAGGCTTTTTTGAACTCCTCCGGGATGGGATAGCGAGCGACCGAACTGGCCATTTCCACGATGGATCGGGCAAATGGCGAGTCGGTGTTCGATTGTGCGGCGTCTGCATTCTGCAACTGCCGCGTAGCGTCGTAGTCATCGCTGATCTTCCATTGCACGGGCCGGCCCAGGGCCTTCGTCATCTGGTCTTCAGAGATGCGGGTGTTTTCGGAGTCGAATCGATTGACGACGATCTCCAGTTTCTTTTGTTCCTCTTTAAAGTAGAGTTCGATCAGCCGGTCGGCGTTGCGCAGCTCAGTGATTCCCGCCTGCGTCACCATGTAAACGGTGGAGGCCGCATGGAACAGGGCTGTTTCCATCAAATCCACGCGTGAGCCTGCGTCCACCACCACATAATCGAACGCCGCGCGCGCAGCAGCCAGAAGCAAGTCAATATCGCCGGCTGAGGGAGACCTGCTGGGGATTTTGCCGGGAGCGGCCAGTACAAACACACCCGATGCGTGCCGCGCCGTGAACGACTCCAGCCGCGAAGCGTCAAGATGCGCGACCTCGGCAAACGCCTCCTCGGTTGAGTGCTCAGGGGCAATACCCAGATTCAATGCCGCATCTCCCAGCGGGAATCCCAGGTCAATCAATATTGTTCGCTGCTTCGATGTTTTTGCCAGCGCAACCGCGTAGCTGCATGCAATTGTGGTTGTTCCAGATCCGCCTTTTGCGCCAAAGAACACCAGTTGGCTGCCGCCGCTCGTCCGAGAGGCATTTCTAGCGGGATGACCGGCGGCCTGCGCCAACACGCCCGCAACAGCGGCATCGTCAAAGGGAACTGCGAGGCACTCGCGGGCACCCGCGCGCCGGCAGCGGTCTTTGAGTTCCGGGTCGTTCGAGGAGGAGAACGCAATCACCATAGCCGAGGCGTGTGTGCAAATGTTCTCGACAACCTGAAGGGCATACTCGGGATTGCAGTCGACGTCGATCGCGACCACGTCAAACGCCAGTTGCAGAAGCCGCGCTACGTCGTCGAGCGCAGGCGGATAGGAAGGGAACTCGCGAATCGTCGCGCCGTGGTATTTCGAGAGCGCAGCAGCGACGGCGCTGCGCCGCTCCTGGTTCGGACCAATGAGCGCTATCGACAAAGTCATCGTACCGCTTGGGTCGGAATCAATCATATTGACAAAGGTCGAGAGACTCGAGCTCATTGCATGACTCCCGCCTCCCGCTCCAGCACCACTGTCGTTGAATAGCAGCGAATGGGCCGATCGGGAGCCGCTCTAGAAAAACCTATTCCACCCCATAAAGGGCGGGGTACCGCAGTCCTGCACATTTCGGGGAGAATAGATACCCGGGAAATGTGTCCATTTCCCGCCACCTTTTCCTGCCTGGCCCGGTGAAAACCGTATCAGTTCCATACGCGGATACCCAGTTGAGAAACTGATGATAGCCGAACTGTTACTGAGTTGGGGCAATTATGAAACTTTCGTAATCAATTTACGATGGCACTTAAGTTGTAATGGGCATTCCTACTAATGGAGCTATCCAGAAGGAGCTTACCTGCGGTTCAGCGCGGGACCTGGAATGTCGCGAAACCCAGCAAATATGCCGGTTTGGCGAAATCGAGACCACGATGAATTCGCGGGCATGGCTGCGGAGCGAACGAGCCGGAGGTAGCTTTCAAACAGCGCTGAAGCGCATGGTCTCCGCGGTCATGCCCGGCCCAAACGCCATTGCGCAGCCGCGCTGACCGCTCTCGGCCTGTCTCATCAGGCGCTCAAGAACAAACATCACGCTGGCCGACGACATGTTTCCAAACGAAGACAGCACTTGGCGTGAGGCTTCCAGAGCTTGCGGCGGCAACTCGAGTCCGTTCTCAACCGCATCCAGAATGGCGCGTCCACCGGGATGAACGGCCCAAAGATCGCAGGGCTCGTCGCCGGCGATTGCAGCCTTCTTCCCCCTGAACTCCTTTGCAATCTCTTTGGGAACTTGTCCGGATAGAAACATATCGAAGCCCAGATCGCCCACCCGCCAGGTAATCATGTTGCTTGAGTTCTCGATGCGCAGCGCATGAAAGCTCTCCAGGGCCAATCCGCGCGGCTCCGCGCCCACCAGGCTGGCCGCGCATCCGTCACCGAACAGCAGCGATGCAATTGCCTCATTCAGTTCCTGTGCTTCGTGAAAATGCAGCGTGGTCAGCTCCAGATTCACGATCAGCACCAGCGATTCACGATCGGAGCGGACGATATGCCGCGCCACCTTAAGCGCATTGATGGCCGCATAGCAGCCCATAAAGCCCAGCAGGATGCGCTCCGTTGAGCCGGGCAGCTTGAGGTGATCGACGATGTCGAAGTCCAGTCCTGGCGCATAAAAACCTGTGCAGCAGGTCACCAGCACATGGCGGATTCTGCTCCGCTCTTCAGCGCTGGTATCGAGCGCGTCGAGCGCCTTCCGCGCCAGCAGCGGCGCGCACTGCTCAAACAGCTTCATCCGATGGCCCGTCGAGTGAAACAGACCCGACTCGTTGTCCTGGAACTGCGTCTTGCCTCCGCTCAGCAAATACTCCTGCACCGGCAGGCAGCAGTAGCGGTGGTGTATGCCGGACTTTGCGGATATGCGCTGAAACAGCACGCGGGTGCGCCGGTCGGTCAGCGACTCCTGCACAAACGCCACAAACGGCTCATGCACGTCGTACTCGGGAACGGCTGTTGCAATGCGGTGCAGATAGGCCTGTGCCATCGAACTCCCCGATCTTGACTGGGCTGCCTTTCGTGCGCTGCCGCCGTATCCTTGATACGCCGCTCGGTCCATGCACGCGTTGCGTACTCATGGATAGGATAGCCGGTGCACGCACTCTTGTTCAGTTGCAACAGTTGCGCCCGAATGCTTCAGGCCCTGGGGCACATCATTATCGAATCTCAAGGATATTCGCTCTAGGTGTCAAGTTTCGTGAGGCGAAACGGCCAGCGGGTGTGCGCCCAAATGCGATAGCCTCAATACGTGCTCTGGACCAACCCGGCAGAAACCGCATTCAACGCCATCAGCAGCGCGCCGATCGTGCGCTTTTCGCTGCTGGCGCTCAGTTCCATCTTCTTTCTTGTCGATCCCTT
>CAYZVG010000156.1:0-7315 GCA_964481595.1 uncultured Occallatibacter sp.
GTGAAGCCAGCCGTATTCACCATGCCGCCGCGGCCGGGAGCGCAGCCATGAACCGAATGTTCGCAATTATCGAGCGCGAGATGCGCAAGTTCTTCCGCTCGCCCACTCTCATGGTCATGTCGCTCATGGTGCCGATTCTGCAGCTCATCATCATGGGCAACGCATTCGGCGGAAAGATCGTCGGCGCGAAGGTCGCCGTAGTCGACTACGATCACGGTCCTGAAGCCGTCAGGCTCCGCGAATCCTTTGATGCCATCGCCGCCAACATCAAGACCTTCAAGACCGTCGAGTACAGCGACGAATTGCAGGCTCGCGAAGATGTCCGCACCGGCAGAATCGACGCCGCAGTCATCATCCCTGCGCAATACTCGCGCCGCGTTTACTCGCAGGACAACCCCCAGATTGGCCTGGTTGTCGATAACTCCGACCAGTTCATGTCCGGCTCTCTTGAGGCCGAGATGCAGTCGCTGGTCGCGGCTCTCACCTCTCCTGCGATTCAGCCACGCCTGGCCAACTCCATCGCACTTGAGATCGTAGAGCTCTATCCCTACGTCAACTACATGAAGTTTCTCTTGCCCCTGACGGTCTCGCTGGCCATGTATATCTCGGTCATGATCGGCGGCGGCATGTTATATATCGACGACAAAGCTCGAGGCGTGCATGAGGGGTATCTTGTAACTCCCATCACAAAATTCGAGTTAGTTTTCGGCATGAATATTGCCGGTTCAATCAAGGCAGTGCTCTCCGGCATCTGCATCACTGTTATCGGATCGCTCATGGCCGGCCTCGGAGTTATCTTTCATCCACTGGCCGTGCTGGAGCTTCTTTGCCTGATCGTGGCATCCTCAATCGCCTTCAACGGCATGATGTTTCTGATGATGGTGCGCGTCGACGATCCGCTGGTACCGCGCGCCATGTTCGGCGTTCTCAACACGCTTCTCCTCTATCCCTCGGGTGGCATGTATCCCATTGCGGCTTTTCCGCGCTGGCTCCAGGCCATCTCTGTCATTGACCCATTCACCTATTGCGTCCACGGGTTCAAAGCCGTACTTCTCAAAGACGGCGGCTTTGTTGCCATTCAATACGACCTGCTGTTTTTGTTTGTATTCGGCATCGGCACACTGCTGATCGCCACGCCGCTCTTCAAACGAACGCTGTAAGTCAGAACGCCATCGCGGGTTCGCATAAAAACAATGGCTGTCATCCTGAGCGAACGGGGCCCCAAACGTTTTTCAGTTTGGGGGTGGTGAGTCGAAGGATCTGCGGTTGCTTCTCAAGATCTGCGGTTGCTTCTCAACTAGAGCAGACCTACAGTTGGTGTATCCCGGCAGGGGCTGAAGCCCCAATCGTTTTTTACCGCGTTGATCGGCCCGGCTAAAGCCGTACCCTTGTTACAAAGCCACAACAGGATACAGCAACCCTGGTCTTGCGCTAACTTCAGAGACACTGCACCGGCGTGCCCGCCGCTCAAGCAAAATAATCCACATTCGCACCGGCTTCCCCTTCGGGAGCCGGTTCCGCGTTGGCTTCTTCAACAGCCTGTTCGGTCTCTTCTTCCCCGTCCTGGCCATCGGCGGATTTCTTTCCGCCGCCCGAGTAGGTGTCGTCTCCAGGCCCTTGCGAGTTCTCGACAGGCAGCGGTGTCGTCAGGCGAGGCTCATCCGTCGGCGTCTTCATCACCGGCAAACCGCGGATTCCGGAAATCGGGGCGATCTCCATCCGGGCACCCTCGCGTGGGAGCTTCCCATTCCGACTTATCGACAAGTATGCCGCCGGCCTTTAGTTTTTGCCAGAAGAACTGCGTGGAATCTCAAGCGGGAGGGATCAATCTGCTCACGGGTTTCAGGGTCGAAATCCCATTGCTCCCGGCGGCAAAGGCGCGTGCGCCGAGGAGACTGCGGACTCTGAGCCCGCCTGTTTCTCCAGCATCGAAACTCCTTGGGCAAGCTTCATGCCCGAAGGCACGCGCTCAAACCCACCCCGCGTTTCGCTGGTTTCGCGGGCAAACGACTTTACCATGAACGCGCGCACGTTCATGTGCACCTCGAGCCGGTCGGTCTTCCAGTCGGTCGGACTCACCTGCGTCCGCTCCAGCAGAAACCAACCCCCTTTGTACAGCCGCCCCAGAATCCCAAAGCCGAAATCCACGTCTTCTCCCACGTGCCCTTCCAGCCGCGCCAGCCGCTTGTAGCGCGCATCAACCCAGAGCGTGCCGCTCATCGAGTGAAAGATCCGCCCTTCGATTGAACTGGTGGAGTAGTCAGGATTGGGCTTGAAGCGGAGCCGGTAGCAGCCGTTCTCCTCGCCGTCGTAGGTGTACACAAATGCGTTGGGCAGCAGTTCCAGAATTCTTCCGATTCGGCGCTCGTCTTCGTCATGCTGGCGCCTCAGATGCTCCTGCTCCTGGGGCGACGTCAGCAGGCGCTGCAACCGGTCAGCCTCAGCCCCTTCAAGCTGCGGGCCGGCGGGCTGGCCGTTTTGCTGCAGAATGCGCCCCACCGGGCCGTCTGCCGTCTCTATCTGATCCTCAAGTACCGTGCCGTTTTGCGCGTGCCGCTGCAGCCAGAACCGCCAATAGCCATGCGTCGCATGATCGTTCAGCTCGTTGTAGACAACCTGGTTCACCAGTTGACCTGCTGAAATAGCAAGCGGAGCCGACTCGGCGTGAACCGTCGCCGCCCCTGTAACCATCAGCATCAGAGCGACAGGCACACAGAGCACACGCATCGTAACCACCTCAGCGTTGGAGTTGAGCATCTGCCCCAAGTGTGCCCGGCAACGGTGAAATAGCCGCGAGAGCCCCGTGAAATCCCAAAGAAATCCCAAGCTGAACCAAACTAGATACAAGAATTCCTGAAAACCGGCCTTCGGCTTGGTAAGCCCGCTCATCCGCCCGGAAGAATCACCACGAACCACGAGAAACTACGCATGAACCACGTGAAACTGCGAATGAGCCATGAGAATCTGTGCCCCGTTCATCGCAGCCTCATCGCGATGAGCGGGCGGGTGGCTACCAGGTGACCCCCGCCTTGGTAGACTGGGGCCATGCAGGATGAACAAGAGTTTCGCCGTAATGCAGAGCTTGCCCTCGACGCCCTCAAGCAGCACCTGTTTAAGCGCGAAGAAGACGCGGACGCGGGCTTTGAAGTGGAAGAGCAGAACGGCGTGTTGAACGTACTGTTTGAAGAGCCGGCCGGCAAATTCGTCGTCACGCCCAACGCACCGGTGCGTCAGATTTGGATCTCCGCGCTCTCCACCAGCTTCAAGCTCGATTGGGACGCAGCGCTCTCGGCCTTCGTTCTGCCCCGCACAGGCGAGGCTCTCACTCCGCTCGTCGATCGCCTCATCGCCGAGCACCTGGCCGGTTAGCGCCGCTTATTGCTTCACAAAGTCGAATGTGCAGGGCCGGCCAACGATGCCGAGACCTTGGTCACGCATGCCTGAGCCCTTGCCGTCGTCAAAGTGAGCCTTCACGTCGTAGCTGTAGCTCTCACCTTTGTGCGCAAACACCCCGCGGGCATATTCTCGCGAGGCGACAATGCCACTTGCCGTCAGCTTGGCTTTGCCGTCGTCGGCAACCGGCCCTTGAAGCAAGAAATAGCCAGGCTCGTCCGCCGTGCCGCGTTCGCCCTTGTACACGCCGCCCTGAATCTCGCCCACAAACTTCCAGGTATAGCCCTCGGTTTGGCCTTTGGCCGGGCAGGTCAGCGTGGTCTGCCACTTGCCGTCGAGCTTCTCGCTGGCAATCACCCTGCCTGAAAACACAATCAATGCGCTTACAACTGCTATCTGGACCGCTTTCCGCATACCAGTCCTCCGTTGGGAGACAATCTTACCACGGCGGCGTTGCGGCGGTGCGGCGCACAAAACACACGGTCCCGGACGCAGGCTTTGGAGTCGATCGAGGCTCTGGCGGATTGGCTCGAGCCCAACAGAAACGGCCCGGAAGATTCTCCGGACCGTCTCTGTTTCAAGGCTCACAATTGCTTTCGACTCTACTGGAGCGCGTACACCGTCTTCAGTACCTTTTCCTGCAGTGCGCTCGGCAGCGGCGCATACGAGAGAGAAGAAACCTCGCCTTCGCCGTTCTTGATCATCCAGCTCAACATGTCCTTGAGCGTAGCCGCATTGGCCGGATTGATCGCCTTGGCCGGAATCAGCAGGTAAGTGAAGCTGGAGATGGGATAGGAGCTGGCGCCGGGAGCGTTGGTGATCGAGATGCGATAGTCCGCAGGCATATTCTTTACGGCGTCGGCAGCATCGGTCACGCCGGAGATCGACGCCCGAACCCAGTTGCCGGCAGCGTTCTTCACTTCGCCAAAGGTGATCTTGTTCTGCAGAGCATAGATCAGCTCAACGTAGCCGATTGAGCCCGGAATCTGGCGAACAAGCCCGGCAACACCTTCGTTGCCCTTGCCGCCCACGCCCGTGGGCCAGCCCGGAGACGTACCTTTGCCCGGGCCACCGGACCATTCCTTGCTGACCTTGCTCAGGTAGTCGGTCCAGATAAAGCTGGTGCCGCTGGAGTCGGCGCGATGCACAACCACGATCTTCTGATCGGGAAGGTGCGCGCTGGGATTATCCTTGGCGATTTCGCCGTCATTCCAATTCGTCACTTTGCCCAGGTAGATGTCGGCCAGCGTTGCGCCGCTGAACCGAAGATCGCTTACGCCCGGCACATTGAAGACAGGAACTACTGCGCCGAGGACGGTCGGAATGTGAATCAGCTTTACCTTCGATGCGGAGAGCTGATCGTCAGTCATCGGCATATCCGACGCGCCAAAATCCACAAGGCCTGCTGTTACCTGACGGATGCCGCCACCCGAACCGATGGATTGATAGTTGATCTGAACGCCCGCGTGCGCAGAACTGTATTCACTGAACCATTTCGAATAAATCGGGTATGGGAAAGTCGCGCCCGCCCCAGTCAGCTTTTGCGCTTGTGCCGAACCGAGGAGAACCGCCAACGCAACGGCAAGAAAAATCTTTTTCACTGTACGCTCCATTGCAGTCTTAACTGCCGAGATCAATTCTCTCTAGCCAATGTTAAGAGGAGTTGAATGAACCGCTTTTTTAGGCGGATTTCGCGCCCATTTTCACGAAAGTATTCACGCAATAATCATGCAATCCCGCGCGGGGCAAGTAACCCGCCTGCAATCTGCTCCGTACGCTAGTTTTTTAGGACTGCGTATAGCCTGCGTCATGCACGTCCATCACCGCCCGCCCTGAAGGATCGACCATGTTCTTAAACGCCGCGTCCCAGTTCAGCGCCGTCTCAGTGCTGCAGGCCACACTGCGCTCCCACGGCACGCAGTTGATGGCCGTGGCTGAGGGAAAATGCCGCTCGAAGATCTCCCGGTAGAGATAGGCCTCTTTCGTCTCCGGCGTTTTCACCGGAAACCGCTCTGCTGCGCCGGCCATCATTGCCGCGGTCACCTCGCGCTCCGCCGTCGCCTTGAGTTGGTTAATCCAGCCATAGCCCACGCCGTCTGAGAACTGCTCCTTCTGCCGCCACAGCACATCCTCGGGAATGTATCCGTCGAACGCCTTGCGCAAAGGCCACTTCTCAATCGGCCTTGCATAATCTGCGTTGCGCGGCAGCTTTACCTCGGGATTGAGCATCATGGCCACATCCAGAAACTCGCGGTCAAGAAACGGCACCCGCGCTTCAACGCCCCACGCCGACGAGGCCTTGTTCGCACGCGCGCAGTCGTACAGGTGCAACTTCTGCAGCTTGCGCACCGTCTCCTCGTGCAACTCGCGGCCGTTGGGAGCCTTGTGAAAGTAGAGATAGCCGCCAAAGATCTCGTCGGCGCCCTCGCCCGACAGAATCATCTTGATGCCCATGGCGCGAATCTTGCGCATCAGCAGATACATTGGCGTGGTGGCGCGGATGCTGGTAATGTCGAACGACTCAAGGTGATAGATCACGTCGGAGAGCGCGTCCAGCCCTTCCTGCACCGTAAAGTGAATCTCATGATGCACCGACCCAATATGCTTTGCTACGCCGCGGGCCGCAAGCAGATCCGGCGCGCCCTCAAGCCCAACGGCAAAGGAGTGCAGCCGCGGCCACCACGCCTCCACGCGATCCTCTTCGTCCACACGCCTGGCGCTGAACCGCGCAGCCACCGCCGAAACCACCGAGGAATCCACTCCCCCTGAGATCAGCACTCCATACGGCACGTCGCACATCAGTTGGCGGTGCACGGCGGCCTCCAGCGCCTCGCGGAGCTTAACCGCATCGAACGGCTCTGAAGGATAGAAGCCCGGCTCAGCCCATTGCGGCTCGTAATACCGCTGGAATCCCTTCTCCGCTTCGTGAGCAAGAAAGTAGTGCCCCGGAGGAAACTCCCTGATCCGCTCGCAGTGCTGCACCAGCGCCTTCATCTCAGAGGCAACGTAGAAATTCTCCTGGTGGTCCCAGCCCACATACAGCGGATTCACGCCAATCGGATCGCGGGCAATCAGGTAGGTCTTCCGTTTGGGATCGTAGAGCACAAACGCGAAGATGCCGTTTACGCGATTCAGAAACTCCTTGGGTGCGCTCTCGTCGTAAAGATAAAGCAGTACCTCGCAATCCGATGCGGTCTTGAACTCGTGCGGCTGCCGCAGTTGCTGGCGCAGTTCCTTGTGGTTGTAGATTTCTCCATTCACGGCAAGCACGTTTCCGTTCTGCGAATCGATCAGCGGCTGAGCGCCGTGTTCTACGTCCACAATGCTGAGCCGCTCGTGGGCGATAATCGCCCGCTCATCGCCGTAGATGCCGCTCCAGTCTGGCCCGCGATGGCGAATTTTCTTCACCATAGCCAGAGCCTGATTGCGCAATTCGGAGTAGTTGGATTGGGCTTCGTTCAGGTTCAGAATGGCAAGAATGCCGCACATTTAGGCGAACTCCTTTATGTATAGAATCGCGGGTGGCGATTGACCCGATTCTACACATAGGAACGCGCTGCCGATACAGATTGGGATTGGTTTTCTGGATTCGGGCCGGGCTTTTCTTATTTGCGAACTGCTTCAGGCTGCGTCGCGGGTGCGGCAACGGCCACAACCGGCAGGGTGAAATGGAAGCTGGCGCCCTTGCCCAGTTCGCTCTCTACCCAGATGCGTCCACCGTGGGCCTGCACGATATGCTTCACAATCGCCAGCCCCAGCCCGGTGCCGCCGGACTCGCGCGAGCGCGCCTTGTCCACGCGATAGAACCGCTCGAAGATCCGCTCAAGATGCTCTGACGCGATGCCGGGACCAAAGTCCTGCACGGTGAACTCAACTTCGTTCTCCCGCGCCTTCGCGCCCACCCTGATCCGCTTGCCATCCC
>CAYZVG010000157.1:0-7290 GCA_964481595.1 uncultured Occallatibacter sp.
CCTCTGATTACAAATCAGATGCTCTACCAGCTGAGCTACGCCAGCCCATTCCACAGAAAACCGGAACCCTGAAACCACCGTAGACGTGCCGGGACACACTCCCACTCTGCACAAACTACGGCACAAAAATCAAGGGTAGCACACCCTTGATAGCGGAGCAAACAGAAAGGCAGCCTTCAGCTCCAGGCTGCCCCATTTCAACTATATACGAAGACTGCACTTCTTCGAGCCGCTGGGCTCTACTTCCCCGTTCCCTCGGTAACGGTCACGATGCGGTCGACACCAGGAACAGTGAAGTGCTCCACCTTGCCGCCGGACCAGTGAATCTCAATATCGTCAATTTTGGTTGCCTGGCCCAGGCCAAAGTGCGGCCGCGGGTCGCTGCTTGAGGCGTAGCTGCCGCCGCTGAGCACATCGCCGCGCTGCTTCATGCCGTTGGCGGTTACATACACCGTTGCGCCGACGGCGTCGCGCGGGCTGCCTGCCCCGCCCACCAGCTTCAGTTCCAGCCAGTGATTCTTGTCCGCGGACACGTTGCGCAGAATCACCGGATGACCGTCGAGCACGTTGATCACGGCGTCCAGCTTGCCATCGTTGAACAGGTCGCCCACGGCCATGCCGCGACCGACCACCACATCGGCCAAACCCGAACCCTCGACGGCCGGCACTGGCTCGAACTTTTTGCCGCCAATGTTGTGGAAGAGCATGGGACGCTGGGCAAAGCTGGTGCCCCAGGGGTGCTGGTCCACCTGAGGATAGACGTGCCCGTCGGCCATCAGCAGGTCTTTCCAGCCATCGTTGTCGTAGTCGATAAACGCGTCGCCCCAGCCGAGAAACGGCACCGATACTCCGGCAATGCCCATCTGAAAGCTGATGTCGGTCATGTTGGCGTCGCCCTCGTTGCGGTAGAGCGGCTTGTAATCGTCGGAGAATGTGGTGTTGAAGATATCGACCATGCCGTTGTTCTGGAAGTCGCCAGCGGCGATGCCCATCGATGCGGTCTCGCGCCCGGCCTCGTTGACCGCAAAGCCTGAGGAGTAGCTGTCGTCCTCGAAAGTGCCGTCGCCCTTGTTGATGTAGAGATAATTCGGCGTCGAGTCGTCGTCCACCAGCAGGTCGACTTTGCCGTCGTTGTTGATGTCCACAAACAATGAACTGAGGCCGTAGTAGCCGGGAGCGTCCGCCACGCCTGCCTTCTCGCTTACGTCGGTAAATGTGCCGTCGCCGTTGTTGTGGAAGAGGTGATCCGGCTCGCCTTTCAGGCCTCTGGGACCGCAGTTCACTTGCACGCCGCGGAAGGTGCAGAAGGTGTCGGGCACGCCAGCTTCGCCGCCCGAAGGCAGATTGTCGCGATCGAAATGAACATAGCCGGGCACGAACAGATCGAGCCGGCCGTCGCCGTCGTAGTCGCCCCAGGTTGCGCCGGTTGACCAGTTGCCCAACTGCACGCCGGCCTTCTCGGCTACATCGGTGAACGTGCCGTCGTGGTTGTTGTGGTAGAGCCGGTTCTTGCCCCAGTTTGAAACGAAGATATCGGGCCAGCCGTCGTTGTCGTAATCGGCAATGGCCACGCCAACGCCCCAGCGGTCGTTGGTCACGCCGGCCTTGGCGGCCACATCGGTAAATGTACCGTCGCGATTGTTGTGGAAGAGCGCCGCATGAGGCGGTGTCTCCTTGCCGTCCAGGGCGTCGAAGGTCGAGCCGTTTACCACGTAGATGTCGAGCCAGCCGTCGTTGTCGTAGTCGATGAGGCCTACGCCGGAACCGTTGGTCTCGATGATGTACTTCTTGTCCTTGGTGCCCATCTTGTGGGTCCAGTGGGTAACGCCGGCTTTCTCTGAGATGTCCTCAAAGATAACCGGACCAGTGGCCACAAAGCCGCCCGCGGTGATGGGCCGGTGCTTCTCGTCGAACTGGGCTGTTTGCGGAGGTCCGCTGAGAACGCCGCCCGCTTCGGGCGCTTGTGCGCTGGGGGATGGCTTATCCGAAGGTGGGGCTGGGGGAAGGGAGTCTGTGACCTGCGCGGAAAGGGAGGCTGAAAACCCTGCCGCCAGCACTCCGAGCAAGGCTGTCGTGCGAATTTGCGCAAACATGGAAGTAAGTATACGGGACAGAGAAAATGCGGGATCGACCGAAAGGTGGAGGGAATGCACACCTCCGCACCTGCATCGAGCCCGCAGCCTGGATTACCGCTAAGAATTTAGTCGCCGAGCTTATACGAAATGCCGAAGCGGCCGATCTGGATAACAGCCTTTTCGCTCGGAGGCCAGATGCGCAGGCTTTCCACGCGCGTTGAGCCGGGAATCCAATGCGCCTCAGCCGTGCCCACCAGCGCGCCCGTCGCCGCCTGGTTGATGTGCACGCTCAGCGCCTGCCCGCTCACCTCGCGATTCCACCCCAGGGCATACTCGCCAGGCTTGAGCGCGACGCCGCCGATCTCGACCGGCGCCTGCACCAGCAGGTAGTGCGAGTACTTGCCGTCTGCCGAGTAGCCGGCGGTAATCAGCACCACTCCGGCGATAAAGTGCTTATGCGCATCGACGATTCCCGAGGCTGTGCGCATCTCCGTTTCGATATGCTCGCTCTCAACCGGGGCGCGCGCCGGCAATACCGACTCGAGTTCCGCTGTTGTAGCCTGCCGCCAACCGGACTTTTGCGCCAACGCGGGAGAGGCCGCGCATAAAAGAAAAACTCCGCAATACAGAATGCATTTCATGTTTTCTTTGATCATGATTTTGGTTTTCTCAACGATTCCAGTGGAACAATGCCGCGCTGAATGGCGGCCGTAGCTGCCTGCGTACGGTCAGTGACGCCAAGCTTGCTAAGCAGGCTGTTGATGTGGGTCTTCACGGTCGCCTCTGAGACCTCAAGCTCGACCGCAATCTCTTTGTTGCTCATTCCGTTCACAATCTGTTCCAGCACGTCGAACTCGCGCGGGGTCAGATCTTCCGCGCCCATGCGGTGAGCAAGCTTTTCGGCAATCGCCGGCGGAATATGCGACTTGCCCGCATGAACCGTGCGAATGGTCGCGATCAGGTCCTCGCTGGTCATGCCCTTCAGCAGATAAGCTCTTGCGCCTGCCTTGAGGGCGCGGTAAATGTCCTCGTCGCCGTCGTAGGTGGTGAGCACGATGAAGCGCGCATTTGGTGTCTCCATGCGGATGCGCTCGATCACGTCTACGCCGCTCATCCTCGGCAGGCGCAGGTCAATCAGCGTGATATCGGGCAGGTGTTTGCGAAATTGCGTGACCGCCTCAACGCCGTCCGCGGCCTCGCCGACCACTTCAAGCTGGTCAGCCATCTTCAACAGAGCCACCAGGCCCTGACGCACGACGTTGTGGTCCTCGACAACCAGCACGCGAATCGGTTTTACCGTCACCCTTTTGTCTCCATTTGATCGCTCGTTTCTCCGCGCAGGGGCGCTTCAAGGCGGATTGTGGTTCCTGCACCCGGTTCGCTGGCCACTTCAAGCTTTCCGCCAATGGCCGCCGCACGCTCCTGCATTCCCGTCAGCCCGAAGTGACCCGGCAAAGGTCTTGCCGATCCATCGCCTGCTCCTCCGCGCCCATCGTCTCGAACCTCGAGCGCGATGGTTGCCGAGCGGTATTCCAATTGCACTGAGAGCTGGCTGGCCGCGGCGTGCCTCTTGACGTTGTGAATAGCTTCCTGGGCCACTCTCAGCAATTCGCGCTCAGTGTCGGCTGCAAGCGGGCGATAGGCGCCAAACAGACTGAACTGCGCCGTCAGGCCGTTGCCTTCGGCTGCTTCAACCATACGCCGCAGCTTGACGGGCAACGTGGTTTCGGCCGAATCCGGCGTGCGCAAAGCCCAGATGGATTGCCGCGCATCCGCCAGCCCCGCGCGCACATACTCGCGCGTCGAATCCAAATGGTTCGCGGCATCGGCGACCTTGTTCTGGCGCAACATGGCGGCCAGCAACTCTAACTGGACCGACACGCCCACATAACCTTGCGCCAGCGTATCATGAATCTCGCGCGCGATCCGGCTGCGCTCGCCCAGCACGGCCTTGAATTCCAACTCGGCCACGCGCAGTCTGCGGCGCAGCAGCAACACAACCAACGCCGCAAGGGCCGCCAGCAGCAACGCGTAAAACCAGATGGTTTGATAGAAATGCGGCCGCAGTTCAAAGCTGATGGCCGCGCCTTCGGTGTTCCAAACGCCGTCGTTGTTGGCGCTCTGCACGCGGAAGGTGTAACGGCCCGGCGGAATGTTGGTGTAGTAGGCGGTGCGGCGCGCGCCGGCAGCGGTCCAGCCGTGATCAAAGCCCTCGAGCATGTAACGGTAGCGCACTTTTTGCGGCGCAACAAAACTCAGGCCCGCGTAGTCAAACTCGAAATGCACGTGACCGGCCTCGACCTTCAACCGCGAGCCGATGCTCTGCAATGGCTGCGACTGATCGTCCACCTGAAAGCGCACCAGCGAGACCGGCGGAGGAACCGTATTTACGGGAAAGTGCGCGGGGTCAACCTCGACCAATCCCTTGGGCGTGGCGAACCATAAATCCCCGTCGCGCGATCGCCATGCCGAAGGATGACCACTGGAGGCGGTCTCGCGGCTATGCAGGCCGTCGGCAGCGCCAAACGCGAGCCAGCGTGAACAGCCCGGCGCGGCGCTGCTCATCTTGTCGCAATCGCAGCGCGCGATTCCATCGCCTGTGGCAAACCACATGTGCCCGAGGCGGTCGTCCAGGATGGCGTGAATCGCGGTCTGCTCAGCGCCGTTTTGCGCCGCTGCGGAGAACTTGCTCCCATCCCACAAGTTCCACCCGCCCTCCTGCGTGCCGATCAGAAGCGTACCGTCGGCGCGCGGCACAAGCGCTGTGACTACATTGCTCGAAAGCCCGTTGGCGGTTGTGTAGTTGGTGATTGTGCCGCCATGCAGCCGCGATAGTCCGGCCAGCGTGGCCACCCACAGTTCGCCGTTGCTGTCGCGTGCCATTGCGCCCATCAGATCGCTGCTCAACCCATTCGCGCGCGTGTAGGTCTTCATGCCTGGGTCGGAACGCGTACGGCCCGGCCCGCTCTTCCCGATGGTCCAGTGCGTCAATCCGCGCCGGGTGCCAATCCACAGCGAACCATCGGCGTCGACCAGCAGCGAGCGGATGAAGTCGTCGGGCAGACCGTCGGCCGAGGTGTAGGTATCGACCCTGTTGCCGCGAACGCGATTCAGCCCGTCCGGCGTGCCCACCCACAGGTCGCCGTCCGGCGCGGCGGCAAGCGCCAGAATCACGTTGCTGGCCAGGCCATTGTTCACGGTGAGCGTGCGAAGAAAGCGCCAACCGGCGCCGGAAGCGTCACGGCGCAGGGCATTGACGCCGTCAGACTTTGTGCCTGCCCACAGCGTTCCGGCTGCGTCTTCCACAACGGTGGTGATGTTGGCGGAGGAGAGCCCTTCGCGCACATCGAAGGTGCGGAATCGCTGATCGCGCAGGATCTCAAGCCCATCGGTTTCGGTTCCAACCCAGAGATTGCCCTCGCGGTCCTCAATGAGTTCCAGAATGGAGCTTGCGGCGAGCGAATCGGTGATGGGAAAGCGCTCGACCTTGCCCTTGGCCCACCGTACCAGGCCTTCATTGGTGCCAACCCAGAGCGCGCCTTCGCGATCGGCGAGCACGGCCTGAATCCGGCTGCCGGGAAGTTCCATGCCAACCGCCAAGTGAGCCGAGACCACATGCGGCTTCCTGCTCTGAACAATCTCCAGAGCGCTTCGATCGCCCGTCGCCGTCATGCCGTTTGGCATTTGCTGCTCGAATACTGCCGCTCCAGGATTCTCGCCCTGAGATGGAAACGCGGTGCGGGGAAAGGCTTCAAGGTTCTCGACCGCCGAAAACCTGCCGCCGGTCTGCCGCGCCGGGCCGCTCTCGGTCCAAAGCCAGAGCGCCCCGTTCGCATCTTCGTCGAGGGTGAGAATTCCATTGGCCGGGAGCCCGTCGCGCGTGGTGTACGCAGTTACCTTGCCGTTCTTCCACTCGGCCAGGCCGGCGTTGGTGCCAATCCACAGCGCGCCGTCGCGGGTGGCCAGCAGGCAGCGAATATCGGCCCCCGGCAATGCAGGATTGGAGTTGCGGTCGTAGGTTTGAAACGCCACGCCATCGAACCGGACCAGACCCGCCTCAGTGCCCAGCCACAGAAAGCCATCGCTGGTTTGCGCCAGCGCCTGCACGGTGTTCTGCGGCAGGCCGTTCTCCATGGTCCAAGCCTGGCGGCCCAAATTCGCAAGCGATGTGGAGGGCTCCAGCGCCGAAGCGGCCGCAGCGCAGCCCAGCAACACGCCGGCAACCGCCCGCAAACCGATTGCGGTCCTCATCTTTAGCATTGCCACAGGAGTATAGCGCATCCACGAGCGAATGGATTCCACCTATGGGTGGATGGATCGCAGGGGTGAATGGACTGCCGGCGAACGGGTTACAGGCTGATGCGGCGGAGCTGCGGGCTGATGCATTGCGAGGGCCGGTGGCCCGGATGCCGGGTGCCGTGAGTTCAACCACCAAAAGTGGGTGCCCCTGGTGCCTCGCAGTTGGGCGCCTGGGATAGTACGAACCTGATCTCAGCTGTAGTTTTTCCTGAAGTGATTCGAGCAAACAAACGAGCGCGGCAACCAGTATCTCTGCGAAGTGTCCGGCAGGCAGCCCACCTTGATAGAGCAATACATTCTGGGTGCCCTACCCTTCCGCGTATTTTGCGGAAGGGTGGGATAGCACAAAACTCGACCACGGGACGGGTGTAGAATTCCTCCATCATGACGAAGGGACTTGTGCGCTATCAAAAGTGCGGAGTCTTCCACTTTGTGACCTTCAGTTGTTAGCAGCGGGCAGACGCTGTTGACGGGGCTGGAAAAGGCGGTTGAGATTCGTAGTTTCCCACCCTTCTTAAAAAACGCGAAGGATGGGGCACCCACAGTGTTATGGCGGATCAAAGGGTGCGCCACCCGCCCAGCGAACCATGGCCAGCATTCCGTCCACTTCCATGCGGCCACCCAGGCGCGTACGCATGATGGTGCAGGGGCTGACGCCGATCTCATTGCCGACTTGCGTCCATGCCATGCCGCGCGCTTTGCGCTGTGCATCGAGCGCTGCATAGAGAGCTGCCGCATCGAAGCGGCCTGGAGTGAGAATGCGCATGCAAAGATTATCCGCAGAAGCCTGCAACGGGATCAAGAGGCGCGCAAAGGAAGCGAGCCCGCTCTGCATGGAATGTTCGATGGGGGCAATCTAAGTTTATGGTGGGCGCTGCAGGATTCGAACCTGCGACTTCCACCGTGTGAAGGTGGT
>CAYZVG010000158.1:0-7238 GCA_964481595.1 uncultured Occallatibacter sp.
GGTCCCGCCATAGGTCTTCAATCCGGGGTCGTCCACCACGTCCATAAACTCGGGCATCACCTGCGCGCGCAGGCTCTGGGCAAACGGTCCGTTGGTGCGCGCCTCGGTTCCCAGTGCCGGCCGCGTGGCCACAACGCCGCGCGCCAGCAGCCCGCGCAGAGCGTCGGTGCCGGCGTCTGCGCTCAGCAAAACCGGCCCGTGATATTCCTCGTCCACCAGCGGCGCTTTGCGCAACTCTGCCAGTGAGGCGGTCAACTCGCGCGCGTGTTTCTCAAACACGTCCTGCGTGTCCAGATCCTTCAGCGAGCTTCCCGTGGAAGCATACGAGCGGTCCAGGCGCATTCCATCCGCCGCCTGCGTGCCAACGCTGTAGATCTCCTGGTACTCCTGCGCGGTCTTGCGAACAATCGATCCTTCGCTCGTTACCAGCCAGGTGGTCGTCACGCGCCCCTGGAACTGCGCGCCCGCATACTGCACGTTGCCGTCGCCCGCGCTGGCCTCGGCATCGTCGCGATAAAGCCCGCTCACATGAGCCATGCGCGCGTCCCACGCCGCCTCGTCCAGCTTCAAAGCCGCCGGGCCGGCTAGTAAGATCAGCGGCTTCTCATGGCTGAAGTCGTCCTGCTGCGGAGGCGTTTGCACCTGCTTGAGCGCCGCCTGTTTCTGCGCATAGGCTGAGAGCGCGGCCTTGTAGGCCTGGTCGGTTGCCGCCCACAGGGCAGAACGCAGCGCCAGCTCGTCGTCGTCCAGCGCCGCCAGTTCGAGCGATCCGTCGGCGCGGCCCCCGGAGCTGTCGGTCTTGTAGTCGCCCACCCGCACCGTTACGCGCGCAACCCGCTCATGCGTCCGCTGCCCGCCTTCGCTCGCGCCAAACTCCGCCTTGGTCTCAAAGTCGTCCACATCTTCAATGCGGTATTGGATGAAGAACGGCTTCGCGAATCCCTTCAACTCGAGTTGGCTCATGCTGCGGTCCATCTCGGCGAGCATTGCCTTCAGCACCGGATCTTTTCCCGCATCGGCGCGCGTCTGCTGCGCGCTCAGCGGAGCGGCAACGCACATGGCCGCAAAAACGGCGGCGCCGGCAAGCAAGCGAAGCCAATTC
Organism: uncultured Occallatibacter sp.; assembly: GCA_964481595.1. GTDB lineage: Bacteria > Acidobacteriota > Terriglobia > Terriglobales > Acidobacteriaceae > Telmatobacter. Next base: position 1,103 of record CAYZVG010000158.1, read on the forward strand.
CTGAACATCATCGCGCCTCCTTCGCGCTCTCGCCGGAGCTGCTCGCTGCTTCCACACCAGGCTTGGGCAGAATCGGTGGCCGGTCAGTGCCTTGCGGCTGCCGTTGTGTCTCCATCTCGCTCAGCAGCATGGCTGGAGCAACTGCGCTCACCGGCACCGTGCCCGACTCAGCGCCGCACTCGCCGTTGAACACCTCGCTCTTGTCGCCGGTCGCAACAATGCGCTTCATCGCCGCCAGCGGCGTGCCCACAATGCTTACGCCGCGCACCAGTTCGTCCGGCCGTCCGTCAGCATACACCCGCCACACCACCAGCGGAATTACCTGGAACGCCTGCGGCGAGCTACGCTGCGTGACCGCAAAGCCCGACGAGATGTCCTCGAAGTAAAGCCCGTACGGCTTGCCCTGCTTCTTCGCTTCCTCAATCAGCTCCTTGCGCAGCTCCGCTTCCGGCACGCTCTTGGTCGAGGTCACAATCAGGTTGCCCTGCCGGCCGGTCGGCACATGGCCTACCTCCGCCCGCCCGTGGCCGTTTGAAGAGCTGAAGCTGGCAATCGGCAGCCGCGACATCAAGAACGTCTTCAACACGCCGTCGTCGATCAGGTCCACGCGCTGCGCCTTCTCGCCTTCGTCGTCGAACTCGTAGCTGCCGCTCAGCCAGGTGTTGCCGAACTTGGTCATCGTTGGATCGTCGGCCACCGAAAGAAAGCTCGGCAGCACCGGCTTGCCCACATCTTTAGTAAAGGTCTGGCCTTCTTCGTCGCCGCGCTGGCGCTGCCCCTCAAGCCTATGCCCGAGCACCTCGTGGAAAAATACCGCCGCCGCGCGCCCCGACAAAATCGCCGGCCCATCGAACGGCTCGGTCACCGGCGCAATGCGCAGCTCCTCAAGGCTCTTGCCCAGCTCACGCATCGCCGCTTCCAGCTCCGCCTGCGGCGGCAACCCTGCCACGGTCTCGGCCTCGAAGGTCTGCTCGCGATAGAGTTCCATGCCGTCTTCGGCGCGCGTCGCAGCAATCACCACAATCCGCGCTTGCAGATGCGGAGTCACCACCCGCGATCCCTCTGACGAAGCAAAGTAGTCCGTCTCGCTCTGCGCCGTCATGATCACCACGTTCTGGTAAACATCGGGAAACTCGCGAAACACCTGCGACAGCGCGCGAATCCTCCGCTCCCACAATGCTCGATCCACGGCCACCGGCGCGGCCTGCTTGCCGATGTGGGTCTCCGGCACTTCCTGGCTGAAGTCGGGCGATGTGTCTTCTTCCTTGGCACGCACCTCGGCTTCGGTCTTCACGCGCAGATAGTTTTCAAGCGCCGTGCCGTAGCCGGTGTTGGTGGCCAGCCACAGCGAACGCGCCAGCGCCTCGCGATCGTCCGCTAGCGGAAGCTGCATGGTGTTCACCGCAGTCGCCCGATGAGCGCCGTGCGTGTTATCCAGCGCCGGGCTGCCCAGCCGCACCTGCACATCGGCCACGCGCACACGGCTTGCCGTGCTCTCCGCCAGCGCACCATACTCGGCGCGGATTGACACGCCGCTGGCGTCGCTCACCGAGTAGCTCAGATAGTACGGCGGCATCTGCTTGTCCGCATCCGTCTTTTCGGCGACCTGCTTGCCAAGCGACGTAAACGCACGATGCAGTTCCGTGGTCATTGCGTCCAATAAAACAGGAGTGGTGGTCTGTGCGCCCGCCGCCGTTGCGGCAGCAAGAGTAGCCGCGGCCATCGCCGCATATCCACACAACAGAGAGGCAAACCGTTTAGGACGAGTCGAAGATTTAAGTGGCGCACGCCGGGCAAATTCGGGTAAAAGCATCAGTGTTGACAATTCTCTCAAAATTGACCCATGGCAGGGAGTAATCCATTGGTTTTTCTGCGCTGTTCTGTCTTTACGGTCTGTTTCGCACTGCTGTTTGCCTGGGTTGCGCCGCGCATTGTGCCTGCGCCCCACGTTTACGCGCAGCCTGCACAGATCCAGGCGCCCGCCGCGCCCATTGCCGCTCCGGCCTACTCGTTGCCGCCCGCCAAGCTGGCCCAGGCCGTCGCCCTCAGCCGCATTCGCAACGTCATGGACATCGTCGGTGGCCTGTGGGGAATCGCACTGCTCTGGCTGCTGCTTTCCACTCGCCTGGCCGCAAGGCTTGAAGCCTGGGCTGAGTCGCGTTCGCAGCGCCGTTGGCTGCAGGGCGCGTGGTTCTTCGCCGTTCTCGTCGTGCTCGGCACGCTGGCAACTCTGCCGCTGGACTGGTTCAGCCAGCTCATGGAAAAGAGCTACCAGATCAGCGTTGAAAGTTGGGGAATTTGGCTCGGCGACGAAGCAAAATCGCTTGCCCTCTCGCTCGTTTTTGCCGTGCCCATTCTGCTGCTCTTCAACTGGATTGTGCGCCGCTGGCCCCGCCGCTACTGGTTTGGCGCATGGCTGGCTACCCTGCCCCTGCTGGTGTTCTCCATCTTCGTGTCGCCCCTGCTTTCGCCTCTTTTCAACACCTTTGAGCCGCTCCAGAAGAACCATGCGCTGCTGGTCGAAAGACTTGAAGCCGTCGTCGCCCGCACCGGCATCGGCATTCCGCCCAGCCGCATGTTTCTGATGAAGGCCAGTGAAAAATACAACGGCATCAACGCCTACGTCACCGGCATCGGCGTAACCAAGCGCTACGTGATGTGGGATACGGCCACCGACCGGCTCCCAGAAGACGAGGTCCTCTTCATCTTTGGCCACGAGAGCGGTCACTACGTGCTCCATCACATTCCCAAGCTCATCGCCGGCCTCTCCATCGGCCTCTTCTTCGTCTACTGGGGATGCGCTGCGCTTGCCGGGTGGTTGGCACGGCGCTTCGGGCAGCGCTGGGATCTCACACCGGAACATCCCTCCGCAACGGAAGCGCCGCTGGCCACGCGCACAGGTTTTGTCGTGCTGCTGCTCGCCGCTTCCATCGCCAACTTTGCCCTTGAGCCGATCAGCAACGGATTCAGCCGCCACTTCGAGCACCAGGCCGACGTCTACGGACAAGAAGCCATTCACGGCATCGTCGCCGATCCGCAAACAACCGCCGTCTCGGCCTTCAACCACCTCGGCGAGGCCTGGCTCGAAGACCCCAATCCAAGCCCCTTGATCGAGTTCTGGGAGTTCAACCATCCCTCGGTGCAAACCCGCGCAAACTTCGCCCGCGGCTACAATCCCTGGGCCAACGGCGGCCACGGAGAGTACTTCCCGAAGTAAATACTCCGGTCGCGGAGACAAGAATCCGCCGGCAGCCGGAGTCTTTGTGGTTGGTGTGCCTCAAATTGGCTTATGTAGGGGCCCCATGCCAACAGCGGCCCGTAATCCGCGCCGTAGGCGCAGTGGTCATTAGGGCCTGTTAACACTACTGGAGTGGGTGGCGTTGCGCTGGAAAATCCGTCCAGTCGAGGCGGAATCCGAAGGCTGTGGCGGGCCCACCGTCGAGGATGACAACGAAGAATGGGCGGATTTTCCCCGCAACCCGAAGGGCTGGGGCCAATTTTCCCGATTTCCTCGTCGCTCGTCGCTAGGGGACCCCGGTATCCGTCACTCCTTACTCCTTGAACTCGTAAAAATTGGCTCCCAGCGCCGCCCGCTCCAGTAGTGTTAACAGGCCCTAGCCCCGCGCTTAAGCGTGGGGTTGGCAATACCAACAATCCATACGGAGTCCAGTAGGGACGGCGCTCATGCTCTGCGCCAACACTTTTATGCGAGAAGTGTGAAAAATGCAAACGAGTGGCATCCCCGCAAATGTCAACCCGCTGCCACCCCGGCAAAGCCAAGGTTTCCCCCTTTAGCAATTGCGCACGTTTTTCCTATGCTTTCAGTCCCCGCTCCTTGCCTTTAGACTAGAGATTCACTGTTCTTTTTTCTTCAAGGAGCGGACTTCCATGGCCTATCCAGCAAACTACCGCTATACCCGCGAACACGAGTGGATCGATCTCGATGGCTCCATCGGAACCATCGGCATCACCGACTACGCGCAAAATTCGCTGGGCGACATTGTCTACGTCGACGCGCCAAAGGTCGGCGACACGGTTACCGCGAACGCCACCTTTGGATCGGTCGAGAGCGTCAAGGCCGTCAGCGACCTCTACTCGCCCGTCACCGGCACCGTCACCGCCGTCAACGAAGAGCTCGCCACCGCGCCCGACAAGATTAACGAGAACCCGCACGGCACATGGATCATCAAGGTGGAGCTCTCAAATCCCGACGAGTATAAAACCCTGCTCGATGCCGCCGCGTATGAGGCATTCATCTCGGAAGAAACAGCCAGCTAGGAAGTGCGGCTTTCAGCCATCAGTTCTCAGCTTTCAGCTTGTTCTCTGCGAGTGGAATTGGCGTGCTGCAGGGCCATATCCTTTCGTTGGTTGAAGGACATGGCCGTTCCAATCGTTTTTACTGATAGCTGACGGCTGAGAGCTGAAAGCTGTCAGTTGAAAGCTGACAGCTAGAAACGGGCATCCATCATGCGTTATCTACCCAAATCACCCGATGAGCGGCTTAAGATGCTGGCCGAAATCGGTGCGGGCTCCATCGACGATCTGTTCTCCAGCATTCCAGCCGAGTACCGCCTCACGCGCGATCTCGACATTCCCCGCCAGCAGGCAGAGAGCGAAATCATCAGCTACTTTCGCGCCGCCGGTGAAAAAAACGCCACCGACTACGCCAGCTTTTTGGGCGCGGGCGCTTATCGCCACTACCGCCCCGTCATCATTGACTCGCTCGTCCAGCGCGGCGAATTCCTTACCAGCTACACCCCTTACCAGGCCGAGATTACGCAGGGCACGCTGCAGGCAATCTTCGAATTCCAGACCATGATCGCCGAGCTTACCGGCATGGACGTGGCCAACGCCAGCATGTACGACGGCTCCACGGGCGCGGCGGAAGCAGTGATGATGGCCGTCCGCATCACCGGCCGTCACAACGCCGTCGTCGCCCGCACCGTTCATCCCGAGTACCGCGAAGTGCTGGCCACCTACACCACGCATCAGCAGATTCCCACCACGCTCATCGGCTACGGCCTCGATGGCCGCATCGATCTGGCCGCGCTCGAAGCCGCGGTCACCGATGAAACCGCCTGCGTCCTCGTGCAAAGCCCCAACTTTTTCGGCATCGTTGAGGACATTCCCGCCATCGCGGCAATCGCCCACGCCAAGGGCGCGCTGCTCATCGTCTCCATCGCTGAAGCGGTCTCGCTCGGCATCGTCCGCCCGCCCGTCGAGGCCGACATCGTATCCATGGAAGCCCAGTCCTTCGGCGTCGCGCTCAGCTATGGCGGCCCGTTCTGCGGCGTCATCGCGGCCAAAGAGAAGTACGTGCGCCAGATGCCCGGCCGCCTCGCCGGCCAGACCGTCGACACGAACGGCAACCGTGGGTTCGTTCTCACCATCGCCACGCGCGAGCAGCATATTCGCCGCGAGAAGGCCACATCCAACATCTGCACCAATCAGGCATTGGTCGCGCTCATGGCGACAATCTTCCTCGCCGTCTACGGCAAAGAAGGCATCCGCGAACTGGCCGAGCACAACCTGGCCAAAGCCGATTACGCCGCCAAAGCGCTCAGCGCCGCGCCAGGGGCAAAGTTGCTCTTCATAGGCGCGCCGCGCTTCCATGAATTTGTCCTCGAAACAGAAGAAGCGCCCGCAGCCTGGAGCAAGCGCCTGATGGACGAGAAGATCGTCGGCGGCATCGATCTCAGCCGCTGGTATCCCGAGCTAAAGAACGCCACGCTCTGGTGCGCAACAGAAGTGATTACCCGCGAAAACATCGACACGGCTGCCAAAGTCCTCGCCGCCGCACCGGTAGAGGCATAGATCGGAACATGTTTCTTTAGCGCGAAAGGGGTCGCTGATGACAAGCCGCATCTTTGGCTCGATGAAACCCGGCTTCTTGGACTTTGTGCCGATGGACGAGAAGCAGCTTAGGCGCTGGGAGTCGCGCAGACGCGTCGGCCCGTTCTTCTATGCAGTAATTTGGGGGATCTGCGTCAATGGCCTCATCGGCTTCTGTGTTGTGATGGCTTTTCTGTGTCTCGTCGGACAAATGAAACTTAACAGTGCAGCGCTATACACGTGGGGCTTTGCTGCCTTCATCAGTGGCTTGACCACTCGCTGGTACGAGTGGCATTCCCAGGAA
>CAYZVG010000159.1:0-7231 GCA_964481595.1 uncultured Occallatibacter sp.
GGCGGCCGGCCTGCCGAGCACGGCACAGTAAGCTTGAAGAGATGCCGCCAATTCTCAACGCGCAATCGGTCACCAAGCAGTTTGGTGCAAAACCTTTATTTAAGAATATTTCGATTACGGTTGAAGAAGGCGACCGCATTGGGCTGATCGGGCCGAATGGCGCGGGCAAGTCGACGCTGCTTGCCTTGCTGGCCGGGCAGGTGGAACCGGACTCGGGCGAGCTGGCGGTGCGCAAGCGCGCGCGTGCCGCTTATGTGCCGCAGAATTCGAGCTTTGCCGTGGGGCTTTCAGTGCGGCAGGTGCTGGAGCAGGCGCTGGAAGCAGCGCACGTGAACGAGGCCGAGCGCGAAGGCCGGATGCGCGAGCTTGCGGGCCGAGTGGGCTTCAGCGATCTGGGCGTTGAGGCCGCGTCGCTCTCGGGCGGCTGGCGCAAGCGGCTGGCGATTGTTGAAGCGCTGGTGAGCGAGCCGGACGTGCTGCTGCTCGACGAGCCTACGAATCACCTGGATCTCGAAGGAATCGAGTGGCTTGAAGAGCTGCTGGCGTCGGCGGCATTCGCCAGCGTCACGGTGAGCCACGACCGCTATTTTCTTGAGAGCACCTCAAGCCAGATCGTCGAGCTGAACCGCATCTTTGCCGAAGGGCTGTTGCGCGTGAAAGGAAACTTCAGCCGCTTTCTTGAGGAGAAGCAAGCCTATCTGGAGTCGCAAAATCGCCAGCAGGAGAGCCTGCGCAACCAGGTGCGCACCGAGATTGAGTGGCTGCGCCGCGGACCCAAGGCGCGCACCACAAAATCGAAGGCGCGCATCGATACGGCCAACGCGATGATCGGCCAGCTTGCCGCAATGGACGCGCGCACCAGCGTCAGCTCGGCGAACATCGATTTCGAGGCAAGCCAGCGCAAAACAAAACGCCTCGTCGAGTTTGACGGCGTGACCTGCGCGGTTCCCGGCGCTGCCGATGCCTGCGCTCAAGAGAATGAGCGGCCGCGGCTCTTGTTCGAGGGCCTGAATTTTGTGCTGACGGCGGGCATGAAGGTGGGGCTCGTTGGCCCGAACGGCAGCGGCAAAACCACGCTGCTGCGCCTGCTGCGCGGCGAACTTGAACCGGCAGCGGGCACAATCCGCCGCGCCGACGCTCTGCGCATGGTGTACTTCAGCCAGGTGCGCGAGCTGGACGAAGACACAACCCTGCGGCGCGCGCTTGCGCCGGAGGGCGACGGCGTAATCTACCAGGGCCGCACGGTGCATGTGGCCAGTTGGGCGGCCCGGTTCTTGTTTACCGGCGAGCAGCTCAACCAGCCGGTGCGCAACTTGTCTGGCGGCGAACGGGCGCGTGTGCTGATCGCGAAGTTAATGCTGGAGCCTGCAGACGTGCTTCTGCTCGACGAGCCGACCAACGATCTCGACCTGCAGACGCTGGAGATTCTTGAAGACAACCTGCTCGAGTTTGCCGGCGCGCTGGTGCTGGTAACGCACGACCGCTATCTGCTGAACCGCGTGGCCACCACCGTGCTGGGGCTCGACGGTAACGGACACATCGACCGCTTTGCCGATTACGCGCAGTGGGAAGACTGGCTCGCCGGGCAGCAGGCCGAGGCCAACGACGCCGATGCGCGCGAAAAAGCGCGGCGTCGCGAAGAAAACGCCGAAGCAGGCGCTTCAACAGGCAGCGCGGCCAGCGGAAAGAAGAAGCTCTCGTATCTTGAGGCGCGTGAATTCGCCACCATCGAACAGCGCGTTGAAGAGTCAGACGCACGGCTGCACGCGGCGCGCGAACGCGTCGAAGATCCGGCGATTGCCAGCGATGCCGCCGCTCTCGAACAGGCGCTGGCGGAGCTGGATGCGGCGCAGCACGAGAGTGACGCTCTTTACGCACGATGGGCCGAGCTGACTGAAAAAGCCGGCTAAGGTAGTTAGTCTGAAGTTGATGGAAAAACAGCCGCAGATTCTTCGACTCACAACCCCCGAACTGAAAAGCGTTCGGGGCCCCGTTCGCTCAGAAGAATGACAGTGCATTTTAAGATGCGAATTGCAAACTCCTGGCACCTGGTCAATACAGCACGCGCCGCCGCGGGCGCATAGTATAAATTCAACCGTATTTCCTGGTCGCAATACCGTATGCAGAACTCACAAAAAGTCCTTATCGCCGAAGACGAACCGAACGCTCTCATGGGTCTGGCCGAGTTGATCTCGGGCTGGGGCTATCAAACGGAAACTGCGCGCGACGGCGCTGAGGCGTACGAGAAGATTCTCGCCTGGGACCCGTCGATTGTGGTGACCGACCTGAAGATGCCGCGGCTTGACGGCATTGGGCTGCTGACCAAACTCAACGAAGAGGGCAAAGGACAGCACTCGAATCTTGCCGTGGTAGTGCTCACCGCAATGGGATCGATCCAGCTTGCCGTGGACGCAATGAAGCTCGGCGCGTACGACTTTTTGCAGAAGCCGGTGGATGCCACGCGCCTGCGCACCATTCTGGGCAACGCCACGCGGCAGCGCGAAACCGAAATCGAGCTTGAGGTGGCGCGCCGTCGGCTGCGCGAGAGCGGCGTGCTGGGTTCGCTGGTGGGCAGCTCCAAGGCTATGCGCGAAATCTTCGGCCTCATTGAACAGATCGCGCCCTCCAACGTGCATGTGCTCATTACTGGCGAGAGCGGCACGGGCAAGGAACTGGTGGCGCGCACGCTGCACGAGTTGAGCCCGCGCAAGAACAAGCCGTTTGTCGGCGTCAACTGCGCGGCCATTCCTGAAACGCTGATTGAGAGTGAAATCTTCGGCCACGAGAAGGGCGCATTCACCGGAGCAGCCGAGCGGCGCGCCGGATGCTTTGAGTTGGCCGCGGGCGGCAGCCTGTTGCTGGATGAGATTGGCGAAATGCCCCACGCCACGCAGGCCAAGCTGCTGCGCGTGCTTGAGGAGCGCAAGCTGCGCCGGCTGGGCGCGCGCAATGAGCAGGACGTGGATGTGCGCGTTCTTGCGGCCACCAATCGCGACCCCTCCACGGCGGTTGCGGAGGGCCATCTGCGCGCCGATCTCTACTACCGGCTCAACGTCTTCAACATTCACATGCCTCCGTTGCGCGATCACATGGACGATCTGCCGTTGATGGCCGATGCGATTCTGCTGCAGATGAACGAGAAGCACAATCGGCGCGTGGCGGGCGTGGGGCCTTCCATCCTGGACCGCATGATGGCCTACAACTGGCCGGGAAATGTGCGCGAGCTGCGCAACACCATTGAGCGCGCGGTGATTCTTTGCCCCGATGGCGCGCCCTTGGATTCCGGCCACCTTGCGCCCGGCTTTGCCAAGGCGCAAGCGGTGCTGCCGCAAGCCAACGATGCAAGCACGGTCTCGATCCACGTGGGCACAACGGTAGACGAGGCGGAGCGGATGCTGATTGTGCGCACCCTTGAATCGACCGGCCAGAACAAAACCCGCGCTGCGGAGATTCTTGGCGTGAGCCTGAAGACGCTCCACAACAAGCTGAAGGAGTACGAGCGCAACCGCAAGCAAGCGGCAAGCTGACAAATGCGCCTCAAGACCAAACTCGTTTTGGCCATTACCGCGCTGGTGTTTATGATCGCCGCGATGGTATCGCTGGTGTATGCCAGCGAGATGCTGCACATGGCCGTAAAGCAGGCTTACGACACCAACCACATGGTGGCCGAACAGATTCGCTTTGCGCTGCAAAACGCGCTGGAGACGGGCCTGCGCGACCAGACCGTGAATCCGAACGACCCCAGCCAACTGCGCGCGCTGATGACGACAGCCGTGCGCAGCAACAGCGAACTGCAGGCCGTGGTGCAGTCGGTAAACATGTACTCGCTCACGGTGTACGACGTGAATATCGGCGACAGCCATTCCATGACGCTGCTGAGCACCGATCCCGACAACGAGGACAAGCCTCTCCCGCTGCGGCCCGACTACAAGCACCTGCTCAACATCAGTTCGCTGCAGCTGCTGCCCGAGGTGTTTGGTCCGCCCAAGGTGTATGACGTGATTGTGCCGCTTGAAAACAACGGCAAGCCGTTTGCCACCGTGCATGTGGGCGTGCGCACCACTCTGCTGCTTGCCTTCTATGCGCCCTGGCGGGCTGAAGCCTTGTCGTTGATGGGCGCGGCGCTGATTATGGCTTTGCTGGCGGCGTTTCTGCTCAGCAATCTGGCGCTGCAGCCGATGGAGCAGATCAGCCGCCGGCTCGACTACTGGGCTGCGGCAGGCGCAGTTGCGGCGGGCGACGCTGCGGACGCGGAGGAGCCGGTCAGGGACCAGCCAAAGAACAGGCCGAAGATGCGCCAGAGCGAAGACACGGCCGTGCAGGTTTCCACCAAGATTGAGCGCATTGGCCAGCGCATGCGCAATGTAGAAGAGGTCTTCTCCGCGTTGCGCGAAAACCTCGACCAGATTCTCGGCAATCTGCAGGATGGAATTCTTCTGTTCACCGGCGAGGGACGCGCGGTGCTGGTGTCGGAGTCGGCGCGCCGTCTGCTCGGCATTCCGAGCGAGAACGTTCTTGGGCTGCGCGCCGACGAAATCTTCGACACAAATACCGATCTTGGCAAAGTTCTGGCTGAGGCTTACCAAGCCGGCCAGCCTCTCGCCAATTTAGAGATTCGCACTGAGACAGGCCGGCGCATTCAAGCCTCGCTCGAGTTTATTCACGACGAAGATACACGCCAGGGCCTGGGCGCGCTGGTCACGCTGCACGATCTTGAGACCGCCGAAGCAATCGAATCGGAGTTGGAGCTTTCGCGGCGCATGGCGGCTATCGGCAGGCTCACCTCCGGCGTGGGCCATGAGGTCAAGAATCCCATCAATGCAATCGTGGTGCATCTTGAGCTGCTCAAGACCAAGTTGGGCGAGGCCAGCGGTCCCGCCGTCCGGCATCTTGAAATCATCGACACTGAGATTCATCGCCTTGACCGCGTAGTGCAGATGCTTGTGGATTTTTCGCGCCCGGTGGAACTGGATCTGCGCGAGCACGATCTGCGTGCGGTTGTGGGCGCGGTGCTTTCGCTCGCCGCCGCGGAGCTGCCCGCCCGCAACGTGACCCTTGTGAGCCACATGCCGTCCAATCCTTTAATCGCCAACGTGGATGCGGACTTGTTCAAGCAGGCGGTGCTCAACGTGATCTTGAACGGCGCGCAGGCCATGCCGGATGGCGGCAAGCTGGAGGTATCGCTCGCCGAAGACAGAAAGACGGCGGTGCTGCGCATTGCCGACCAGGGCGTGGGCATCCCCGACGACATTCGCGAGAAGATCTTCGACCTCTACTTCACCACCAAGAGCGAGGGAAGCGGCATTGGGCTGGCGATGACGTACAGAATCATTCAGTTACATCATGGCAGCATCGAAGTACAATCTAAGGTAGACCGTGGCACGGAGTTCCTTCTGCGAATTCCGCTCTCAACCACGGACTGGGGACGCCGGCATCTGCAGCCGGCGGGAACTGAAACTGAGAAGGGGCTGGCGGGATGAAGTTCCCGGCAAAGATCGTTGCGTCGGTGCTCGCACTCGTGCTGAGCGGATGCGTATTGCCCTTCCATAAGAAGCAGCCGCTTCCGCCGCCGCAGCTTGCGCCGCCCGTCGAGGCCAACACCAACGGAATGCCTCCTACCGAGCCTTCGCCGTCGAACGTCACCATTCCCACCAAGCCGCAGGTGAACCTGACCAAGCTGCCGGCGGAGACGCCGCCCAAGCCGCAGCCAAAACACAAGCGGCAACCCGCTCCGCCGCCGGCTGAAACCCAGCAGGCCGCCGCTGCCGAACCAGCAGTGAGCGCCATCGGCCAGCTCTCCTCGGGCGATCCCGCCGACGCGCGCCGCCGCACCGAGTCTTCGCTGTCTGATACCGAAAAGGGATTGAACGGCTTGAACCGTCAGTTGAGCGACCAGGAAAAGAAGACTGCGGATCACATCCGCGAGTTCATCAAGCAGGCCCGGTCCGCGCTTGCTTCAGGCGACGTTGACGGCGCAAGCACGCTGGCCGCAAAGGCCAAAGTACTGCTTGCCGAACTGCAGCATTAGAGCGCGGCAGCCTTTATTGTTCACCCCAGCTCAGCTTGCTGCGCAATGCCTCAAAAAAGCCCCCTTCGCTCAGCCGCACCAGCTTTACCGTGTAACTGGAGCGGTGGCAGCGCAGCTCGTCGCCAAGTTGCAGCTCAACCGCCTGCTGGCCGTCCACGGTGAGTAGCGCGAGATTGGGGATGCCCACCACGCGCACCGTCAGCCGGGCGTCGCCGCGCATCACAATCGGCCGCAGAGTCAGCAGATGCGGGCAGATCGGCGTCACCACCATCGCATCCACATCCGGCGTCAGGATCGGTCCATTGGCCGCAAGAGTGTACGCGGTCGAGCCGGTGGGCGTGGAAACAATCACGCCATCGGCGCGGAAGCGGGCCACGCTCTTGCCGTCCAGCTCCACGGCGAACTCGCCCATGCGGGCAATGTCGCCCTTTGACACCACCACCTCATTGAGCGCCTCGTAGCAGGAGTGCTCCACTCCACCGCGCCACAGCGATGCGTGCAACATGGCACGCTGGTCAATGTCGTGGCAGCCCGCGCACCAGCTTTCCAGCGTGGAATAAAGATCGGCCAGGCGCACTTCGGTCAGAAATCCCAGATAGCCCAGATTGACGCTCAGAATCGGCGTGCCGGTCGAGGCAAACACGCGCGCTGCGGCCAGCAATGTGCCGTCGCCGCCCAGCACAATCACCAGACTGGGAGCTTCAAACGCCAGTTGCGCGCGGTCGAAGGCCGGCGCGTCTGAGGTGTAACGCTCGCCTTCGCGGTCCAGCATCGGCTCAAAGCCGTGCTGCCGCAGCCACTGGATCAAATCGGGCAAAAGCCGGCTGAGCTCTTCCTTGTTCGGTTTCGAAACGATCGCGACCCGCGCCATGCGCTCAAGTGTAAAGGATTGAGCCGCACAGCGCAGTGCCGACGTTCGGTCGGCCAGGGCAATCGCATTTGAAATGTCATAGTGGAGATTCGTTCGGACAAAGGACTTTCAGACCGTCTTTTGGAGGGAGCAGGGGCATTTATGCCCCTGAAAACCTATTGAACAGGAAACGGCTTTAGCCGCGGGCCTTTCAGCGTAAAGCGATGCAATGCCCGCGCCTGAAGGCGAGTGTATTCGCTGCCTGCATCAGGGGCATAAATGCCCCTGCTCCCTCCTCGCAAACTCCAAACAACAGAGCGCAGTCAGCGAAATTTTCAAATGCGTTTGCCCTA
>CAYZVG010000160.1:0-7190 GCA_964481595.1 uncultured Occallatibacter sp.
TGATTGCGGCAACGGTGGTTGCGTTTCCGTTGATGTACCGCACCGCGCTGGGCGCATTTGAGCAGGTAAACCCCACGCTTCTTGACGCGGCGCGCACGCTGGGCGCATCGGAGCGGGCAGTCTTTCGCAGAGTGCTTTTGCCGCAGGCCGCTCCCGGAGTAGTTGCGGGCACGGTGCTGGCCTTTGCGCGCGCAATGGGCGAATTCGGAGCAACGCTCATGCTGGCTGGAAACATTCCCGGCCGCACACAGACCATGCCCATCGCAATCTTCTCCGCTGCATCTGGTGGAGACATGCAGGCGGCATTGGTCTGGGTGAGTCTGATCGTCGTCTTGTCGCTCGCCATTATTCGATTGCTGAACGTGCAGATCGGCGTGCGCACTTCAACACTGAAATCGAACGGCATTCCGATTCTCGAAGACACAGCAGCGCCTGCGCCGCGCAGCGCGGAAGTGCAAACATCGGCTGCGCAACTCGACGCAAATATTGAGAAGGCTCTCGGCCGGTTCGCAATAAAAGTGACATTCAGTGCGGGCCGCGGCGCGGTTGGCCTGCTCGGCGCGTCAGGCGCAGGAAAATCCATTACACTGCGCATGGTTGCCGGCATTGTCACGCCCGATCATGGCAGGATTGTGTTGAACGGCCGCGTGCTTTTTGATAGCGCAACGCGAGTAAATCTCCCTGCCGCGCAGCGCAGGATCGGTGTGGTATTTCAGGACTACGCTCTGTTTCCGCGTATGACGGTCGCGGAAAACGTTGGCTTCGGTTTAAGCAAACTCCCTCGCACCGAGCGCGAAGCGCGCGTGCGGCAACAGCTCGCGCGCATGCATATCGCAGAACTGGCGCATCGTTATCCTGCGCAGCTTTCCGGCGGTCAGCGGCAGCGCGTGGCCATTGCGCGGTGCATGGCCATCCAGCCGGATGCGCTGCTGCTCGACGAGCCATTTGCCGCGCTCGATCCGCATCTGCGCCGGCAGATGGAAGAGCAGTTGCGCGAAACGCTGGCGGATTACAACGGCGTGGTCATCTTCGTTACCCATGGCATGGAAGAAGCATTCCGTTTTTGCAGCGAGCTACTTGTGCTCGATGATGGGAGCGTGATTGCCAGCGGCCCAAAGCATCAACTTTTTGAGCGGCCGGGGACCGTTGCCGCTGCGCGACTCACCGGCTGCAAGAACATTGTTGCAGCGCGCCGCATCAATGAGCATCGGGTGATCGTAGACGATTGGAATTGCGAACTCGCGACCGCCGCTCCCGTGCCCGCTGCGATGACTCATCTCGGAATCCGCTCGCATCGAATAGCGCTTCAAGCCGACCGCAAGGGAGAGAATGTTTTTCCCTGCTGGCTTGCGGCAACCAGCGAGGCGCCTTTTGAAATGACGCTCTATCTGCACTTGCATCGTGCGCCGCTGCCGGCGGATGCGCCGCATCTTCAGGCCGATGTCTCGAAAGAAACATGGAAGGCGCTCAACGCAACGCCGCAGCCCTGGTATATCCGGCTCGATGCCGCCCAGTTACTACTCCTTGAGGGGTAGCCTGCATCGGACAGATTGACGAAACGGGTGAGTTGCCCAGCCGCGGCCTGTAGCGTCTGCCGACGGTGTAGGCGCTGAGAGTCTGATCCTTGCTGGAACTTGTCCGCCTTCTCCGCTTTCAGAAGGGCCACCCCATGCATGCGAACCCTAACGAGAGAAGCGCATGCATGGGATGTATTTGGGGAGGACCTCAGTTAATGGTCATTGTGAACGTGGTTGAGGGCACTGGGGTTTCCGCGGGAGTACCGGTTCCCGTTACCGTAAAGGTGTAACTGCCGGCAGTGGTTCCGGCCTTGCCAGAGCTCGATGACGATTTGCCGCCACAGCCGCTGAGCGTTCCGATTACGGCGATCAGCAGCATAGCCCCAAGCATTGCGCGCCATCCACGCCTGCGCGAGGGGATTCCCAAGAAGACTAGCAGGGCCAGAACCGCGCCGCCTCCGGCGTGCATCCAGCCGTTCTGCTTGCCGTCGTTCACCGGTGAAGCCATTGCGGTGGTGGTGGCAACCGAGGTAATCGTAACGGTCGATGTGGCGGAGGCGGAGCCGCTGCCCAATGTGATTGATGGTGTGCTCACAGCGCAAGAGGGTAGGTCGGTAGCTCCGGTTGGTGAGGTGGTCAGAGCGCAGGCAAGAGCTATGGTGCCCGAGTAAGAGGTTGTAGTGCTGACCGTCACCGTGGAAGTAGCCGGCGTTCCTGCATTCACACTCGCCGGAGATGTTGCCTTCAATGAATAGGCCGACTGAGTTACTGTCACGGACGCGGTTGCGGAGCCGGCAAGATAGACCGAGTCGCCGCTGTATTTCGCGGTGAGGGTGTCCGTTCCGGCACTGAGTGAGTTGGAGGGAATTGTGAAGGTATAGCTTCCGCTCACCAGGGTTGCGGCCGACGATGTGTAACCGCCGCCAGAGAGAATTATAGTGCCGGTGGGTGTGGCTCCCGAGCCAGTTACTGTGACCGGTACGCTCAGGGTCGCGCCCGTATTCGCCGTTGCGGAGGCCGGAGTTACAGAAACAGTTGGGGCAATCGGAGCAGGAGTTACTGTAACTGGGGATGATGGCGGCGTAGTTCCGGTGGCTGGGGCGTAGCTGGCATCGCCGCTGTAGCTTGCCGTAAGTGTGTCGCTTCCTACGCTCAGACTGTTGGCGGGAATTGTGATGGTGGCGCTGCCGCCGGAGAGCCTGGCAGCGGATGAAGTGTAACCGCCGCCGGTGATGGTGACCGTACCGGTGGGAGTGGCCCCCGAGCCAGTGACCGCGATGGTCACATTGAGACTCGTGGCTGTGGTGATGCTGGTTGCGGCAGGAGTCACTTTGACGGTTGCCGTCAATCCGTTGACCACCAAGGATTGCGTGGCGTTTTCTGCCGGGTAGGTGCTGTCGCCGCTGTAGACGGCAGTCAGATTGTGCGTGCCGGGAGTTAGTGTTGTGCTGGAGTAAGTCGCCTTGCCTGTGCTGTCCAGCGTGACTGCCGTGCCCAACGTATTCCCTCCATCTTGAAATTCGATGGTGCCGGTGGGGACGGATGCGTAGGTTGCGGTGGGAGTGACGGTGGCCGTTAGCGTGACAGACTGGCCGGCGGAGGCGGGCGATGGGGAAGCCGCGAGAGCTACTGTAGCTGTGCCGGTGGCGGAGATTTTGGCGACAAAGCCGGTGGTACTGAACTCCGAGCAGCCGGAAGACTGCATATGATTGGTCTGCTGGAAGGAGCCGGGGGTAACGATGGTTCCAGCGCAATTGTCGTCGAACGCAACATACATATTGCCAGCGGCATCGACCGCAAGGCCGGCAGGCGTCATGTTGTCGCTGAGGCCAGTGCCAAACTCCGTGGAAAAGAGCAGCTTGGAGCCTGTGGGGTCAAGTTCAGAGACAAAGACTGGTGCGCCGTTGTAAGGCTCCATATTGCCTACCCACGGAAAGTTGCCTGCGTTAGCCTTGCCAGTGACGTAAACATTGCCATTGCCATCCAGTTGGATGGGACCAACCGCGCTTACTCCGTCTAGATTGCCGGTGGCGTTGCCGAGGTAGGTTGCCCACTCGATGGCAGTGCCGGTGGGATTGAGTTTGGCAACAAAGGCAGTGCTGCTTGCGGAATTGAGTTTCGCGGAAGTTTGATATGCGCCCGTGGTTACCGGAAAATCGGTGGAATCGGTAAGACCGGAGACATACGCATAGCCATCCGCGTCGGTGGTGATGTTTGAGACCATATCGCTTCCGCCTGCGATTTTTCCGCCCAAGTAAGTGGCATAAGCCAGCAAGGCGCCGCCGCTCGTTGTAACCGGAGTAAACTTGGCGACAAAGCCGCGTTGCACATAGAGTGCGAGTGCCAAAGGATTATTGAGATTGACGGGACCTGTGGTGGGTTGAATCACGCCGGTCGTGGTCGGCAGCGACGTCGTATTGGTTTCGCCCACAATATAGAAGTTCCCGCTTGCGTCCACCGCAACCCCGTTCACACCGGAAAGGTTGGAGCCGCAGAGGTAATTTGGGGCACTCCACGTGGAGCAATTTGGGTCCAGTGAGTTGAATAAACTTGAATAAAGAAGATTGGCGCCGGTGGGATCGAAGACCGCGACAAACCCCGAGAATCCGATATGGCCATTTTCAGGCGCTTGTCCAGAAACCAGCGCGCTGCCGGTGGTTGGGAAGCAGGTGTATGGGTAAGGGATTTCACCTGTCGTGCTGTTGACATCTTTGCAACCTGCAAAACTGGCTGATCCGCCAATGTAGGCACGTCCCATACCGTCGATGGCGATGGCGTCAGCGCTCACAGTACCATAACCACCGAGAAAGGTGGAGTAAACCAGTCCGCTCCCGGATGCGTTCAGTTTGGTAACAAAGGCGCTGCCGTTACCGTAACCTGACGCTCCGCAACTGGAATCCTCTTGATTGTTCTTATATCCGTCGTCCTGAGGCGAGCAAATGGTTTGGTAGGCACCAGAAGTAATGGGGAAATCGGGAGAATGGGTTTGCCCAACCACAAAGGCTTCGCCGTTGGCGTCAACGGCAATCGCCTCACCGTAGTCTTGAATTGAGCCGCCAAGATAAGTGGAATAAACAAGCGAACTGCCGTCCGGGCTGAACTTGGTGATAACAGCGGATGGATATCCGCTAGAGTTATTTGCTTTTGCAGGAGCGCTCAGAGCCGGGTTTTGTACCGGAAAGTCAGTCGAGTACGTGACGCCCACCACATAGGCGCTGCCCTGACTATCGAATGCAATTCCTTGATCGACATTGCCGGTGCCATTTAATCCTTGGATCCCAATGCTCTGGGCGCCACCAAGGTAATCGCTCGTGCTGCCGCCCAGGTAAGTCGCATAGGTCAGCACCGGGTCGATGATGAGCGGCTTCGAGTGGTCGTAGCTGCCGAGTTGAAAGCCGATGCGGTTTCCGGCCACAGTGAATGCGCCTTCGACCGCGACTTTCCTGTCGCCGTCCATCTGATAGAGCACCGGCTTTTTGAATCCGGCCGGACCGTTGGCCGCGCTGAGCACCAGATTGCCATCGGCATCAAGCGTGGGTTTGGCGCCGTCGATCTGCCACGCGATGCGGCTGGCGTCGGCGCCGGGGGCAACGACAAAGTCGTATTCCAGTTGCCTCTGGTTTCCGTAGAAGACCAGATCGACGCCGGGATAGACCTGTGCAAAGTTGACCTTGCCGAAGGTCTGGATGCCGGTGTGCCAATTCTTGGGATCGTTGCCGATCAGGTAGCTCACGGTTCCGGATTGCGGTTCAAGCCCGGTGATGGTGGTGGTTGCGCTGGCGCCGACAAGCTTCATGCGCAGCGTGTCGACCGTGGCGACGCCGGGCTCGACGCCCGGCGTCTTGGCAGGGGAAGCCATTCGTTGCCGCTCCAGGTTGAGCACAACTTCATCTTTGGTGAGGAAGAGCGAGTAGCCGGAGCCGCGCGAAAGGAAGCGCACGCTGGAATCGGTCTGTCCCTGGTTAGGCTCAAAGCTGAGCGGAATCTTGCCGTAGCTAGCAGCCACGCGCTTGGCGGCATCGGATGGGGCGGGTGCAGAAGCAGCGCCGGCGCTGCCCACTGCGCAGTTCAAGATGAAGGCCGCAAGCAAGAGGCCGGTCAGACGCCAGCCTGGTAAATGGGATGAGTTCCGTGAATTCGGCCGGGATTTGAACGATGTCGGTATGAGATTGATGACGGATTCGAACACTTTTTTCTCCCTCGCAGCGGCAGGATTGATCTTGCCTCTCACCCAGTTAGCGAGATGCGGAGTGAAAGCGGCCCATGTTGCCGCCCAGAAAGCTCATTTTTTAAATGAAAACCTCGCAAGTTAGAAGTTCGCCGTTGTATAAAGTCCTTAACACCAATGTGAGAGATTCTTGTTGCAGCCCATGCACGGAGGCGGATTTGCAACTATCCGGGGGAGAGATCACCGTACTGCTGGCGAAGTGGAGGGACGGCGAGTCATCAGCCTTTCAAGAACTGATGCCGCTTGTTTATCCCCATCTGCGCGAGGTGGCCGCGGCCTATATTCGCCGCGAGCGCAATGCCGACGTGCTGCAGGGCACTGCACTGGTACACGAACTCTATATGCGGCTCCTGAACCAGAAAAATGGCGTGGGAGAAGATCGCGGCCATTTTTATGCATTCGCCGCCAAGGTGATGCGCATGATCCTGATCGATCACGCGCGAGAAATGCAGACGCTGACGCGGGGCGGGGACCTGGACCGTATACCGCTCAATGACGACCTGGCCTGGGTCAATATCGATGGTCCCGAGTTACTCGATCTTGACCGCGCCCTAGACGAACTCGGCCAATCGGATGCCTCTAAAGTGCAACTTGTGGAAATGCGTTACTTTCTTGGTTGCACCGTCGAGGAGACGGCCGACCTGGTGCATCGCTCCAGATCCGCGGTGAATCGCGACTTGAAGTTTATTCGTAGTTGGCTCTATAGCCGTCTCTATCCCGATGTTTCCCAGATGAAGAGCGCGCTGAAGGAGTGAGCCGGTCTTCTCGCGCTTCACGCAATCTCATGTTGATCGAATATCCAAACGCAGGACCACCTCTTCATGGATTCAAATACAAAAAATCTCCAGCGCGTCGAAGCGATCTTCCACGAGGCTCTTGCGGTTGAAGGCGAGGCGCGAGCGCAATTGATCGATTCTCGGTGCAACGGGGACTCCGATCTGGCCGCCGAAGTGCGCTTGCTGCTCAATGCCAGCGAGAAAGAAGAGCGGCTGACAGCTTTACTGGTGGCGGAACGGGAGACGGGCAAGATCTCCGAATCGGCCGGCAGGCGGATTGGTCCCTATGAACTGGATACTCTGCTTGGGCGTGGCGGCATGGGCGCCGTTTATCTCGCCCATCGAGCCGACGGTGAATTCGAGCAGAAAGTAGCCATCAAGCTGATCGACCTGCCACTGGCGACCACTACCTTCCGCGAACGCTTTCGCCAGGAGCGGCAGATTCTGGCCGGCCTCGAGCATCCCTACATTGCACGGCTTCTGGATGGTGGGGTCACCGGCAGCGGCGATCCTTATCTGGTGATGGAATTTGTGGATGGCGTGCCCATCCATCTCTTTTGCGAAAGAGAGAATCTTTCGCTGCGGCAGCGGCTGAAGCTATTCCTTCAAGTCTGCGAAGCTGTACAGTTTGCCCATCAGAACTTCGTCGTACATCGCGACCTCAAGCCC
>CAYZVG010000161.1:0-7141 GCA_964481595.1 uncultured Occallatibacter sp.
TGGTGGTGCCGCAGGGCAAGTACTTCATGATGGGCGACAACCGCCACAACAGCCTCGACTCGCGCTACTGGGGATTCGTGCCCAGGGAGAACATCGTCGGGCGGCCTCTATTCAACTATTGGTCGTTCAAGTCCACTGACGAGGACTACGAACAGACCGGCCTGGGCGCAAACGTCGCCTGGATGGCTCATGTAGTTCTGCGCTTTATTCCGGATACGCGCTGGACGCGCACGTTGCGCGTGGTGCGTTGAGCGGAGGCGCGGACCGGAATGACGAACACAGAGAATCGCGCGCAAGTTGAGCCGACGCCGGGATCGAAGACCCGCCGGCAGGAGACGCCGTTTGAGGCGCTGGCGGATGTTTGCTCCATGCTTGTTGCGCTGATTTTTATTCAGTTGTTTCTGGCGCAGAACTACGTCATTCCTTCAGGCTCCATGGAGAATACGCTGCTGGTGGGCGACCACCTGGTGGTTGACCGCGTCACGCTGGCCCCATCGGCAACGTGGATGCCTCTGGTTCATTATCGCGAGCCGCAACGCGGCGACATTGTGGTGTTCATCAAGCCGGCTGCCGACGAAGTAAACGGAAAACCGGAGTTTCAAATTCTGGTCAAGCGGCTGATCGCCATTCCAGGCGACCGTATTCACCTGCACAACGGCATCGTGATTTTGAACGGCGTGGCGCAAAGCGAACCGTACGCGCAGCCCACCACGGCCGAAAATTACGAAGATTTTGTCGATGAGTTTCCGGCCGTGCAGCCGAATCCTGAACCCGGCAACTACATTCCCGAGGAATGGGCCATCGATTTTCACAATCACGTTGAGAACGGTGACTTGGTTGTGCCTCCCGGCGAATACTTCATGATGGGCGACAACCGGCACAACAGCGCCGATTCGCGCTTTTGGGGTTTTGTGCCGCGCGAGAACGTGATCGGGCGTCCGCTGTTCAACTACTGGTCGTTTAAATCCACCGACGAGGACTACGAGCAGACCGGCCCTGGCTCGAGCGTTGCCTGGATGGCGCATATCGTAAAGCACTTTGTGCCGGATACGCGCTGGAGCCGCACGCTGCACGTGGTGCGGTAGCCGCGTCTCGCCTGGGTCTTGGCGAGCCGACCGAGCCAGGGGTTGTAATCTGTTATGAGCGACTCACGCAAACGGAATAAGAAAAACTATTCACGGGCGAATGACCACTGTTGACTGATAGGTCCATGACGGAAGAAGAGCAAGGGCGAAAGAAGATGCGCAGACGGCTTTGGCTGGTTGCGGCGGCTCTATTGGTTCTTCTCGCGGTGCTTATTTTGCCGCCGCTGGTCAGCATCAGCCGCTACAAGAGCCAGATAGCACATTTGATTTCGGCTTCGCTCGGCAGGCCCGTGCATTTGTCGTCGCTGCACATGCACCTGCTGCCGCGCCCCGGCTTTGTTCTCTACGACCTAACTGTTGACGAAGATCCAGCCTTTGGCGCCGAGCCGGTGCTGCACGCAAGCTCGGTCACGGCGGTCATCCGTATGCTGTCGCTCTGGCGCGGACGGCTGGAGATCGATGAGATCAGCGTGGACGATGCCAGCTTGAACGTGGTGCGCACACCCGATGGGCGCTGGAATCTCGATTCGCTGCTGCAGGCCACCGCTTCAAATGCAAGCAAGGCCGCTGACGGAGGCAAAGGGCGCGCCCTCCCGCTACCATATCTGGCTGCTACGAACTCCCGCATCAACTTCAAGAGTGGCGTTGAAAAGCTGCCATTCTCCTTGGTGGATACCGATCTTTCGTTTCGGCAGGCGAGCCCCGGCGAGTGGCGCATACGGCTGCGCGGTCAGCCTGCGCGCACCGACGTAAGCCTTGAACAGGGCGATACAGGCATTGTGGAGCTTGACGCCAGCGTGCGCCGCGCCCCAGACCTTCGCCAGATGCCCATGCATATCGATCTTGACTGGCGCAATGCACAGCTTGGCCAGCTTACCCGGCTCGTCACCGGTTCCGATGCGGGTTGGCGCGGCGACATGCGCGGCGAACTGCATCTTGATGGCGCTGCCGATGCCGCACACATCACCACCAGGCTGCGCGCCACGGGAGTGCATCGCGTGGAGTTTGCACCCGTTGAGCCGATGGATTTCGACGCCAATTGCAGTCTTGTTTACCACTACTCCGCGCGTGCAATCGAGAATCTGGCTTGCGACTCTCCCATAGGTGACGGCCACATCCATATTGCCGGCGAAGCTCCTGGCGGCGGCGCAATGCCTCACTACTCGGTCGAGATGGACAAGGTTCCAGCCGGGGCCGCGCTTGAGGCCTTGCGTACATTTCGCAGCGGTGTCGACCCCAGCTTGCAGGCTGCCGGCGACCTCAGCGGCAAAATCGTCTACGCTGAAAATCCTGAACCTGAATCTGCGACGAACAAGCCGGAAGCCGGCGCAAAGCGAGCGACGACCAGCGCTGCCAAGCCGGGCTCGACTGCAGTGGGACCGGCGGCAGCGGGACCACTGACCGGCAGTTTGACCGTCGAAGGCTTGACGCTGACCGGCGGGGGGCTGAGCCAGCCTCTTCAGGCTCCAAAGTTCGTGCTTGCTCCTGAGGTTCCCAAGCCCATCGCTACCAAGGCGCGCAAGCCTGCTTTTGCTCCAGAGCCGCAATCGGAGCAGACACAAGCCCTCGTGGGCGAAGTGGCATTGCCGGCGGGTGCGCCTGTTCCGCTCAATGCGATCATGCGCTTTGGGCCCGAGGGGTACCAGGTAACGCTGCGCGGACAAGCGAGCATACAGCGCGGCAAGGAACTGGCGCACGCCGCCGGCCTGGCTCAGGCTGCTGCGCTCGATCAACTGGCAGGCGACTCGCTCGTGGCCGACATGATCGCCGAGGGTCCATGGCTGCCCGCCGAGGACAACCTTCCTGCTGAAGCGAACCCCGCTGCATCGGATACAGCAGAGCAGGCGAGCGGCGACGAGACCACCCCCAAGGTGGACAGCCTGAGCGGAACCGTCACTCTTCGCAACGCCAATTGGAAGGCTGATTATCTTGCCAATCATGTGCAGATTGCAGAGGCGGCTCTGCATGTGGATGAGTCCGGTCTGCGCTGGGATCCGATCGAGTTCGCCTATGGCCCGCTGAAAGGCACGGCGACGCTGAGCGTGAAAAAATGCGCTACGCCCGCTGCGTGCTCTGAGCCGCAGGTCCCCGAATTTACTCTCCAGTTTGGAAGTCTTGACGTGGCGAAAGTTCAAACGGCGATTCTGGGCGCACATGCACCTGGTACGCTGCTCTCCGATCTCATCAACCGGCTGCATCCCTCCACTGCGCCGGCGTGGCCGCGGATCAACGGCGTGGTCAAAGTGGATTCGCTATTGCTGGGCCCGGTGACGCTCCAGAACGCCAGTTTCGAGATGCACATTTTGCCTGCGAGCGTTGAGATTGCCAGCCTGGACGGAACACTGCTGGGTGGAACCGTGCATGGAACTGGCACGCTGACCAACGGTGACAAGCCGGGGTACGCACTGACGGGCGATTTTGCCGCGCTCAAGCCTGCTGCAATTGGGCAGATGCTTGGCGGCGCGTGGCGCGGGGGAAGTTTCGATGCCAGCGGGAAACTCGAGCTGGCCGGCTACACCGGCGACGATCTGGCCTCGTCTGCCAAGGGCACACTGCACTTCGACTGGCGTCATGGATCGGTATCTGGTGCAGCCGCTCCGCCGGCGCTGGCTCACTTCGATCGCTGGAGCGGCGATGCTGCGATTGGCGGCGGCAAAATCGCACTCGGCCAAAACGAAGCAGTGCTGGGCAGCCGCAAGAGCGCTGTCGACGGCAGCGTGACGCTTGAAGAAAAGCCGAAGCTCACGTTTGCCGCCAAGCCCGCTCCTGCAAAGAAGCCGTAAAAATCCCGCAAATTACAATGGAGGCATGGCCTTCTCCCCCTCATTCGCAACTGTGGAGCTTCACTGCAAGGGCATTCTCTTCGACATGGACGGAATTCTGGTTTCGTCTCTGGAGTCGGTCGAGCGCAGTTGGTCAAAGTGGGCCGTGCTGCGCGGCGTCGATCCGGTGCAGACCTGCAAGGTGGCTCATGGCTGCCGCGCTATCGATACCATTGCGAAGATGCGCCCAGACCTCGATCCTGAACTGGAATTGAAGGTCATAGAAGAGATTGAAATCTCTGACAACGAGGGGTTGACCGTGTTGCCCGGCGTGCTCGGCCTGCTGGCAGCGCTGCCGGCGAATCGCTGGACGGTGGTGACCAGCGCTACCGATCGGCTGGCGCGCATGCGCTTGGCGGCGGGAGGCATTGCCGTGCCGGAGAAGCTGGTAGCGGCGGATTTCGTCACCAGAGGCAAGCCGCATCCCGAGCCGTTCCTCGCCGGAGCCGCTCTGCTTGGCTTTGCACCGCAGGACTGCGTAGTGTTTGAGGATTCTGCTTCCGGCGCGAAGGCTGGCCGGGCCGCGGGATGCACGGTGATCGCCACTACGTTTTCACACACGGTTGAATCACTTGACGCCGCGCACTATCTGGTGGAAGACCTGACCGGCATGAAGGCCGCGCAGCTGCCCGGCAGCGAGGGACTGGCGCTGCGTTTTGCGCCGCTCGAATCGCGATAACGCTAGAGGCTATTCGTTGGCAGAGATGGTGCGGCCGTGCGCGTCCTGCAACGGGCGAGAGTTCACGCCAAAGATGGACGAGAAGATGCGAAGCTGTGTGCGGCTGAGCGAGACCGGCTGCTCGAAGACGAACCAGCGCACGCCCTCAGTGCATGGCGGTGTGGTGAGCGAACCCATGTAGGTCCAGTAGCCGCGGTCGGCGGGCAGCAGGCCGCCGGTATTCACCATGTCGGCGACCTGCTCGGTTTGGCCGGCGGTGCGCGGCAGGTGATCGAAGAGTGTGGCCAACACCGCGTTGGGCGCGTCCTGGTTTTCAAGAAGGCGCACGGCCAGGATGACCATTTTGCCGTCGGCGCTCTTGTGGAGCAGCTGCACGCTCATGTCGGTGAGCTTGCCCTTGACCGGCTCCTCGCTGGGATGGCGGAACTGGTACTCGACAAGGTTGTAGCGCACGCCGCCGACGACGATGTAGCTAACTGGATCGACGTGGACGACGATGGTGTGGCCGTTGTTCTCAACCACGACCGGACCGGCGATGTAATGAAACTCGATGGGCGCGAGCGATGTGTCGAGACGCGCTTTGCGAATGTCGATGGGCGACTGATCCTGGCCGGCAGAGCAGGCCGCGTAAGCCGGATCGAGTTTGCTCCAGGTGATGGGGCCAGTCTTACCGGAGTAGCTCCAATTGGCTGTTTGCGCCGCAGCGCCCGCGGCAATGCAGACGATGGAGAGAAGAACAGAAAAGCGCCTTAATGATGTCATGCCAGACTCCGTGAGTTGGACGTTTAGGCGGAAGGAAGGGTTGGGGGCTCGTCCCATTCCGCGCGGAGTTCGAGGACAGACCCGAACGTCACGAAGAATTCTAGAGCATGAGAGCGGCAGAATGAAGAGCGAAGTTTGGATGCAGCAGGGCAAATGCATCTTAGTTACCCGATTGCTTTGTATGATTGGCCTTGTTACAAAGCTCATGGATTCAACTTACCGCGAAGCAACTGGATGGCCTGGCGGTAGCCGATCCCGGCCGGGACGGCGCTGAAGCCGGACATCTGCTCCTGCGTGTTGAGGATCTTGGTTTTGAACAGCACGCGCAGAGTCATGTCCATCTTCACGGCGACAATGCGCCACTGATGCGCGCCCACGTCGGCCTGGTCGATTTGCACCCAGCCGCCTTTGTTCAGCTTTCCCAGGATGCCCCATCCGTAGTCGGTATCCTGCTGCAGGTGGCCTTCAAGGTGGGTAACGCGTTCCTGCGCCGAGTCAATCCACAGTTGGCCGGTGAGGGCGGTGAGCGCCTGGGTTTCAAAGTCGGGCGGGATGAAACCGGGCCTGGGCGTGAAGGTGAATTTCTGCACTGGGCCGCTGGGGCCTGTCCCCGTGCCCGCGTATCGATAGACGAAGGCGTCAGGCAGCATGCGCAGCAGCTTGAGGACGATGGATATGTCCTGGTCTTCACTATGCCTGCGGTGGTCTTGCAGGCTGGGATTGGCGGCGAGGGTGCTGAGGCGCGTGTCTTCCTGCAGTTCGTCGGTGGGGCTAAGCGGCTTGTCGAAGACTGAAACCAGGCGGGCGACGTCGCCGTCGCGGCTTTCCACGATCTGTTTGGTTGTGGTAAGGCGGGGGCTCTGCTTGCGCAGCAGGTAGCGCATGGGATGCGCGGGGTCCTGGGCGGTGCGCAGCTCGGTGGCCAGCGCGCGAGAGACCAGGGCCTGAGCCTGAGCGGGTGAGAGAGGTTCCGCGACCGGTTGTGCATGCACGGCGGCGGCGCACAGAATCAGATTCGCGAACAAGAGTAGGCTGCGCACAATAGTAGTTTACCGGCCGATGCGGCGGGGCTGGTCTACCAGATTCGATGCCGGCTGGAGGCTGAGGATTCGCCGATTACGTCAGGCCGCCGAGGGTATGAACATGATTCTCAACAGACTTTGATTGAAGCAACCGGGCCGGGTTGCGTATAGTTCGGGCAGGGCCTTGTTTCGGCCTGCGGAAGGATTGAGACCATGGCAGTGGAGAACGCTCAGGCGCGGGTTGGCAAAACGATTGTGATCTGCGGTGAAGTGAAGGGAAATGAGGACCTGATTCTGGATGGGCGCGTGGAAGGCACCGTGACCCTTATCGAGGGCCGATTGACGGTGGGACCGAACGCAAATGTTTCAGCGGATCTTTCTGCCAAAGACGTGCTGATCCAGGGCCGGGTACATGGAAACATTACCGCCAGCGGCCGCGTGGAGCTGCGGGCCGGATGCAACGTTGAGGGGGATATTCGCGCGCTGCGCCTGGCGGTGGAAGATAACGCCGTATTTCGCGGCAAAGTGGATTTGACCCAGGCAGTGCAAAAGGGGCCGGAAAGCCCGGCCGCGCAGCCCGCCGCCAGCGTATAGCCGCAAGGCACGCGACGGCCAGTGGATACGCCCGATCGTAAAGGGAGCTGAGGTTGCTTAGCCGCTGGTTAGAAAAAAGGCAGGAGAACGCTTCAGCGGGTTCCGGGCCAGGACTCTTCGGAACGAAGGAGCCGCGCCACTCAGGCGCGTGGTCTGCGTTGGGCAAGCGGCTGCAGT
>CAYZVG010000162.1:0-7084 GCA_964481595.1 uncultured Occallatibacter sp.
CATCAGGTCCACCATCTCTGTGAGCGGATTAATGTCCGGATATGAGACATACCCGTCCGGTCCCGCATCGGGATGGCCGGGATCGTAGCGCTTGAGCGGGGGCGAAGGGTCCTCGACCACCTGCGCAATATGCACGCCCGGCGCGGCGTTGGGCGCACCGCCAACGTTGAGCGTCGGTAGCGCCGCCTGGGCCAGCGCGCCGGTAAACCCTGAGCCGAAAGACTGGCCTGCCGCGCCGCCAGAGGAGTCAAGGAAACCGGCGTCGCCCTGGTTGGCCGCAAACACTACGTGCTGGCGGTGGTAGGGACCGCCCGTTGCCGTGCGCGTAGTCTCTGCGTTGGCCATGTTGGCCGCCACCACCTCGGCGCGCATTCGCTCGGCCTGCATCGCAGAGCCGGAGGTTTCCATCAGTCCAAAGAGGTTCATCGTCTGTCCGTCCTGTTCTTTGCCCGTCCAAATCGAAGCGCAAGCATCTCGCGCTCGGCTGCGCAGAGCGGCGTTAAGTCCAATACGCCGCGCCTCGCGCGATCGTCGATGCCGGGGTTACTTGTCGGAGTGGATCGCGTCCATCACGCGGGTATATTCCTCGCGCAACAGAGCCACGCCGGTTTTAAACCTCAACTGCGCCTCGGCCAGCGTCAGCCCTTCGCGGTCCATGGAGACGTTGTTCCCGTCGGGCCGCGCGATCAGCCCATCTTCCAACACCGTCTGGACCGTGTGAGGAGCAGTCCCCCGATCTACATCCTGCATTGCCTCACGCATCTCGGCTTCAAAGTCCATGCCCAGCGCTTTATAGCCGGGAGTGTCGATGTTGGCCATATTGGCCGCGGTCAGCTTGGTCTCGCTGGCGGCCAGATCGAGATAACGGGCGATCTGGTCGCTCAGCCGCGTTTCAATTCCGACACTCATGGGGTCTCCTTTCCGTGACGGCGCTCCGGTTCGGCAATTGGCTTGGATATGAGCGGGTCACTAGAGCGTTTTCGATTCACATATTGCCATTTGAAGATCGTGCAAGGTGGCTTTTTCTTAAGGAAAAAGCCACTTGACATCGTGGTTTCTGTAAGCACTAGAATCGAAAACGCTGTAGGAGCGCGGCCGGACTCAATTCACCGAAGCGCCGAAGTCGATGTCGCACGCCGTAAGAACAGGCTCATCGCCGGCCAGAATTACCGCGCGCTCCAGCACGTGTTCGAGTTCGCGCACATTCCCCGGCCAGGTGTGCGAGGAGAGCTTGGCCAGCGCCGTCTCGTCGATACGCTTGAGAGGGGTTTCGCGCCCCAGCTTCTCAAGGAAATGATGAACAAGCAGTGGCAGGTCCTCACTGTGATCCGACAGCGCCGGCGTGCGGATGAGGAACACCGCCAGCCGGTAATAGAGATCGGAGCGGAAGGCCCCCGAGGCGGCGTGCTGGGCCAGTGGCCGGTGCGTGGCGGCAATGACGCGGACATCGACGCGGACGGTTTCGTTGTCGCCCACACGCTGCAGTTCGCCGCACTCGACAAAGCGCAGGAGCTTGGACTGCAAGGCCAAAGGCATCTCGCCAATCTCGTCCAGAAACAGAGTGCCTCCGTCGGCGGCTTCAATGCGCCCCACCCGCCCATGGACTGCGCCCGTGAACGCTCCACGGGTGTGGCCGAACAGTTCGGCTTCAAGCAGAGATTCAGGAATTGCCGCGCAGTTGAGGGCGACAAGAGGCTTGCGGCTTCTCGATGAGAGCCTGTGCAGTGCTTCGGCTACCAGCTCCTTGCCCGACCCGGTCGGCCCTTCAATCAGAACCGGCGTCTGGCGTGGCGCTACCAGCCGCACGCGGCGGCTTACCTCAAGCATGCAAGGACCGTTGCCGATCAGCTCCGGCAGCCGATCGGTGGTATCCGGAGCACTCCCGCGCGCCTTGGAAATCTGGGGGAGGGGCGGGTGCATGGGAACGGGAAGAGATGCGGCAAATGCGGCGGGGGGTTGCAATGCGGGGTTGGCCGCATCGAACACAGCAGGCGCAGCCGGGACCGGCCAGGGAGCAACGTGATGCGCATCCTCGAGCGGCAGCTCGCTCGGCATGAATGCGCCGCGCTCCGTATCGGCTTTGCTCAGTACGGGAGCGCCATTCCAGGCCGCCGTGTCGGTGTCCTGGCAGCGGCGCAAGGCGTACAGAAGTTCCTGCCGGTATGGACCGCGAACGCTCTCTTCATCGGATGCGCCTCCGGCGGCGATCAGGTCCACTTGCGGGAAGCTACCTTTGAAGTCTTTGAGGAACTCGGCCAGATCGAGATCGGGCAGCCATGAATCGACGATGACCGCCTCCGGCGCAGTAGTCAGGGCCGCTGTCCAGGCCGCCGCTCCGCCCTCTGCCTCGCGCACCTGCCAGCGAAGTCCGGTGAGAATCTGAGCCAGCCGCTGACGAAAACTACCGTCGGCGCTGGCAATAAGCGCGGTGCGAACGCGGACACGCATCGTAGAAGAAGGCTGTGTGAAAACGGGTACCGATACCATTGATTTCTCCTGGCCGACTTGCGGCTATGTATAAAAATGAGTCGATCTATCTTTCAAGCTGAAGTGTGTCGAGTTAGGTTGCTTCAAGGAATCGAGCTTTAGTTAGTTCGCTTCAAGAATCTGAGTTACCGGCACCGAAGAATTCTCGGCGAGAACCGGAAGGGCGCTGGCGACGGCCAACTCGGCCTCGGAGGGAACCATATAACCGCGTCCGCGCACGGTGCGGATCAGCTGGCCCGGAGGCGGGTCCTTCAGCTTGCGGCGCAGATAGTTGATATATACGTCCACGATGTTGGTGGTCTGCGCAGGCTCCAGCTTCCAAACCGACTCCAGCAACTCGACCCTGGTGACGCACTGGCCGCGATTGAGCATCAGGTGTTCGAGCAGGGCGAACTCCTTGTTGGTCAGTTCGATCGTATCCGCGCCGCGATGCGCACTGTGATCCAGCCGGTCAAGCTGAAGATTGCCGGCCCGCAGTTGCAGTCGCGCCTCTCTCTTGCGCCGCAGCAGCGCCCGGCAGCGGGCGCGAAGCTCGTGCAGGCTGAAGGGCTTCACCATCAGGTCGTCGGCGCCGCGATCGAGACAGCGCACACGCGTGTCCACCTCTTGCCGCGCGGTGAGCACCAGCACCGGCAGATCCGCATCCAGTGCGCGGATTTCTTCGAGAACCTGCTCACCATCTTTCACCGGCATATTCAGGTCGAGGATGGTGAGATCGGGCAAATCCTCACGGAACGCTTCTACGGCGGCTCCCCCATCGTGCACCAGGCGGGTACGATGTCCGTCTGCCTCAAGACCACGGCTAAGAAATAACCCAAGGGCCTTATCGTCTTCTGCGATTAATAACTTCATGACGGCCTTTCTGCTGGATTCAGGCCAACTCGCTCGTTCTCTTTCGGAGAGTGCGAACCGCGTCTTCATTGACAGAAAGATGTATTCGGCGCGGCGGGCTGTGATCCACTTCAACCTTCACGCTTAGTAAGAGAAACCTCAACACTTTCTCTAGGAGATTTGTGGGGGTGTTTCCGGGAATGGGTCGGTTGGAATGCGCGTACCAAAAGAGAACAGGCGGCGCCTGAAGCGATAGCCGGAGCCGGCCGTCAACTTATGCGCTGCGATTGTGTGCGGCGTGGTTGCCGCGTTTTCCTCTCTCTTCCCGATCACCGAGCGGGTTCGCTGGTGATCTCCTGCGACTTCTTTTTGCCGGAGGCCTTGTCTGCGTACATTGAAGCGTCGGCGCGGGCAAGCAGGTCGTTCATCGTTTCGTCGGGCAGGTGTTCCGCGATGCCGATCGATGCATTCACTTTAAGTCTTACTGGACCCGGCTTGAATTCAAGATCGTAGTTTCCGCATATCCACTTGCGCAGCCGTTCCGCTTGCGCGGTTGCTTCCGGCAAACCGCAATCGAGCGCGATGATGAACTCATCGCCGCCCCAGCGTCCGATGACGTCGCTCGTCCGGCAAGCCGAGGTGAGCTCCGTTGCAAACTGTTTCAGCAGTTCGTCACCTGCCAAATGCCCATGTTCGTCGTTGACTCTTTTGAAGGCGTCTATGTCGACGATGGCTACGCAGAATTCCTGCTTTGCCGCAACGCGGCGCTCAATATGCCGTTCGACAAATGAGCGGTTGCGGAGTCCGGTGAGCATATCGCTCGATGCGATCCGCTCGGCGGCTTCGAGTTTTATTTGATAACTCGAAACCTGTTCGCCGAGACGATCGATGGCCGCCTTGCCCTCAGCCGTCATTCGCTCGATTGAGGTTTTCAGCTCGGCCGCGCTCTTCTCGATCGACGATCGAATCTCGGTTAGATCGTCGAGACTCGCGATGGCTGTCAGTCGAGAAGTAACTTCGTTCATCTGACTGGCGCATCGCTGGTCTCTCGCACCAACCGACTCGGCTGTCTTCGCCATCAAGAGCAAGAGTTCCTTTACCTCATCGCTCTTCTGCAGATAGTGCAGTGACGTGCGTTTGCCCCAATTGCGCAGTTGCTCACGAGCGCTCTTGTCGATGCTTTCGAGCGTTGCGCAGTTGGTGGTGGGAGAGAGTTCGCGGCTCAGCTCGGCCAGGTGCTGCTTGAACTCGCAGCCCAATCCTGGGCATGCGTCAAGGCTGCAGTTGCCCACTTCAGTCAGCATCGACTGGTATGCGCCAACGGCGGCGGCAGCAAGCTCCACGGGACCGGAATGGTCCTTCGAATGGGAGTTGCTCGATGACGAATCCAAATACTTCTTTAGCGAGATCATTGCGGTATCTCGAAATGCTGAACCGGCAAGAGCGCAACCGGTCTCAGTTTCGATATCGGCAAGGAATTGCATTGGCAAGAGGAAAAATATGGCCATAAATTCTCGTGTTTCCGACCGAACAATCGTGGTATCGTGCTGTTTAAAGGGAGTAAAACATACTCCCAGACACGCTGCCTGAATGAAGGTTCTACGGAGCATAATTCAAAAGCAGCAATCTAACTCTTTTTTTGTTGTTTTCTCCGGCAGTTATGCCGGATTCAAATGCCTGGTTCTCCGCCAACCCTACCTCGACAATCCTTGACGGCTGGTGGGCCATTCCTATGCCTCGCGCACTAAGTTACCTTGGTGTGCACCGACGTTTTCAACAGTGATACGAAAGCGCTATGGCGGTCCGATGGAAATGACCGATTCTGGAATTTAACCGTTCGCATAAATGAGATTCGAGGGGTTGCGTCGTGAACTGGGGGAAGCTTCCCGATTTCGCTGCCGTGTTGCTGTTAGCGAGCGCCTTTGCTTCGGTGGCAAGGAGAAGCCGTGCACCTGTCTCGGTGTCGTGGCTTACTGGTTGGCTGATGATTGCGCTGCACTTTGCGGCGACTACGGTAGTGCCGACCGCGGGTCTTGCCGGCCAGACGGCATCTTTCGTCGGCGTCGTCTCTCTTGCCTGGGCGGGCATTCTCTTCAGTTGGGCGACGGTTCCTTATCGGAGACAGATATCCAGCCATTGGATGTTGATGAGTATGCTGTCGTCCACCGCAGTCTACATTGGTGTGATCGTCTTCAGTTCAAACCCTCCATGGGCGCTCAATTCCGCTGCCATCCTGTTTGGTGCCGGGCCGCTGGGGATCGCACTTTTCAAGGTGCGCACTGAAGGCCATCCTCTTCGCTGGATGACGGTCGCCACCTATTGCAGTCTCTCCGCATTTCTACTTGTTTTCCAGAATCGTCCTGGCAATGGCCTCGATCTGGCCATTAATGCAATCCTATTCAACGTCTATCTTGGCTGCTGCGTCCATTTTCTGTTTGCTTACAGGCGGGCCAGTGCGGGGGCGTTTGTTACCATGGCGGGCTTTCTCGCCTGGGCATCGGTCTTTGTGGTGGCGCCATGGATCGCTTCCTACTGGCCGAATGCGCCGATTGAAAACGAAGTATGGAACCTGCCCAAGTATCTGGTTGCGGTGGGAATGATTCTGCTGCTTCTTGAAGACCAGATCGAGCACAACAAGTACCTCGCTTTGCATGACGAGTTGACTGGATTGCCGAATCGAAGGCTTTTTCAGGATCGGCTGAACAGCGCGCTCGAGCGGGCACGAAGAACCGGTTCGCAAACTGCATTGCTTCTCGTCGATCTAGACCAGTTCAAACAAGTGAACGATACTTACGGTCATCACGCAGGCGATCTGCTGCTGGAGCATGTGGGCAAAGTGTTCTCCGGGCGGGTCCGGCGTTCCGATACGGTCGCGCGCACGGGGGGCGACGAATTCGCCATCGTTCTTGACGAGCCGACCAGCCGTGCCGACGCCGAGCGCGTGAGTAACTCCCTTTTGGAACTGTTGAATGAGCCGCTTCAACTCGGCGAGCGAACAATTCGCATCGGAGCCAGCATTGGAATTGCGTTGTTCCCAGAAGACGCCGCGGGAGCGGAGGAGTTGTGCATAGCGGCAGACCTGCGCATGTACGAGTTCAAGCACAGAAACGGAATACCGCCTCCACCGCCTCGCCGTCCGCAGCCACAGCCGGTGCTTCCCTTTCCGGTTGTTGAATCTTCCGCAAGGCTGCAAAGAGCGGAGTAGTACATCGGACGAATTGACGCGCCCGGAAACCTCCCTTGCAATAGACTGAATTCACAATTGCGAATGCAAAAGCGAGCGGCCCGGAGGTGAGTCCGGGCCGTTCGCTCTTGTTCGTCTTATTCGCGCTTAAGCCTGGCCGCCTCCGCGAGGGCCACTGGGACGACGACGACGACGACGGCGGTTGTTGTTCGGACCCGCCGGAGGCCGTGCTCCGCCCGCTGGCTGTCCCACGCCTACTGGCGCAGTTTCAATGCGGTTGAAGTTCGGCTCGCTGTCTTCATCGACTTCTTCGCTGCTTTCCTCGTCGAAGTCGTCGCCGCCTTCGATCAGAATCGTGCTCTGATTCGACTTTGGCTGGCGCTCGTCGAACTCGTGCTTGGGACGCGCTGCCGGTGACGCCGCTGGCGTCTCCGAAGTTTCTTCTTGCACTTCTTCCCCTTCAGGAGCGGTGGCCGGAGCCAGCTTCGCTTTCTGCTCCTTGATCAGAGCCTTGCGGCTGAGCTTGATGCGATTGCCTTCGATGGCCAGAACCTTCACCATCACCTGATCGCCCTCGCGCAG
>CAYZVG010000163.1:0-7042 GCA_964481595.1 uncultured Occallatibacter sp.
ATCGCGAGAGCGAACATCAACACTGGCCCTATCACCCAGTTCTGCAACAGTGACAGCCCTAGCACGCGCTTGTCGCGAAAGACCAGGTGGAGTTCTTCAAACCGAACTCGCGTAAACGGCGGATACATCATCAGAATCAGGCCCGCCGCAATTGGAATCGAAGTCGTGCCCACGCTGAAGCGATTCAAAAACGGCACCACTCCGGGAGCAAGCCAGCCCAGTGCAATGCCGAACGCCATGGCCCCAAAGATCCACCCGGTCAGGTAACGATCCAAAAACGATAAACGGCTCTTCTTCAACTCCACGCCTCCAGATTCACTACGAGCGGCCAATGTTTTCAACTTCGCGCTTGATTGCGAGCTGGTCGAGTGTGCCGAGCGGCAGAGACAGAAACAGTCCAATCCGGCGGTCGAGCACTATAAATGCATCGCGAAACGCGCGCGCAATCTCATCCGGCGTGCCTTTTACGGCTGCCGGATCGGGAATCCCCCAATGCGCCGTCATCGGCTGTCCCGGCCAATAGGGGCACTGCTCATTCGCTGCGTTATCGCACACCGTAAAAACGAAATCCATCTTCGGTGCATCGGCCGCGGCAAACTCATCCCACGACTTGCTGCGCAACCCGCTCGTCGGCATCCCAGCGGATTCAATCTGCTTCAGCGCCTCAATGCGCGGCTGGCCTGAAGGATGACTGCCCGCGCTGTACGCAGCAAAGCGACCCTTTCCCTTTTGGTTCAGGATCGCCTCGGCCATGATCGACCGCGCTGAATTTCCCGTGCACAAGAACAGAACGTTGAAACGGTCGGTCATCGCTACTCCTTCGCTCCAATGGTGACTGTGTTGCAGCAGCCGGGCGCGCAGCACGCCGCGGCTGGCTTGTTGGCGCGCACAAACGCGCTCACAAATTTACCTGCTACCTGCGGCGCAATCGCGTCCACATCCACGCCCGCGTCAATCAGAAACTGGCGCGCATCCTCTATGTTGTACTCGCGCGTAATCTCGGTCGAGGCTGCTTCGAATCCCGCGGCGCGCAGCTTGCTAAGGTACTCCTGCTCGTCAAGCGCGCCCGCCATGCAGCCCACCCACAGCAACATGCTGCGGCGCACCTCGTCCGGCACTGCTCCGCGCGTTACTACATCCGATACGGCAAAGCGTCCGCCCGGCTTCAACACGCGAAACGCTTCGCGCAGCACGCGGTCCTTGTCGGCCGAGAGATTGATCACGCAATTTGAAATAATCACATCCACTGAGTTATCCGGCAACGGAATGTTCTCAATCTCGCCCTTCAGAAACTCAACATTCTCCACGCCGGCCTGCTGTTGATTTGCGCGCGCCAGCGCCAACATGTCATCGGTCATGTCCAGCCCGTAAGCCTTCCCCGTCGGTCCCACGCGCTTGGCCGAGAGCAGCACGTCGATCCCGCCTCCCGATCCCAGGTCCAGCACCACCTGTCCCGGCTTCAGCTCAATCAGCGCCGTAGGATTGCCGCAGCCGAGCGATGCCTGCACAGCCTTCACCGGCAGCTCGCCCTTCTCCCCCTGGCTGTAGAGATTCGTCGTGATCGGGTCGCAGCAGCGCAGCCCCGGATCGCAGCACGCCTGCACGCTGCCCGACGCAGCCACGGCCCGCGCCGCGCTGCCGTACTTTTCCTTCACCTGTTCCTGAACATTGGCTTTGGTATCCATCTTCGCGTCTCCTCGCATACGCTAAAGCGAATGTATTCCCTACTGGACATATCTGTCAAGGCGTATATTATAGAACTGTGGATCGTTCTCCGAAGAACTACGACCTGGCGCTCTTGTTTGCCGCGCTCTCTGACCGCACCCGCCTGCGCCTGCTCAACCTGATAGGCGAGCGCGAGGTCTGCGTCTGTTATTTCGTTGAGATACTCCGGCAAAGCCAGCCCAAAATCTCGCGCCACCTTGCGTACCTGCGCCGTGCCGGCGTAGTGGCCGCGCGCCGCGAGGGCAAATGGATGCACTATAGGATCGTTGTGCCCAGCCACGACGGCGCGGCCAGGATTCTTCGTGAAACTCTCGCCGTCCTCGGCGATGAGAAATCGATGCAGACAGATCTTGCGCGTCTTAGCAGGGCTTGCTGCGCGCCACAAAAGATTTCCAACCTCGACAGCGCCCCACCGCCAATCCCTATCCTTAGTTCCACCGTATAACTGGGGAGACCACCGATAGGGCACTTCGCCCCAATCCCAAAACCCGCGCCAAGAATCAACGCAGACAACCAATGAATTACCGTCATCTTCGATTGAAAATTGAATCATCGCAATATCCTGGAGACTTGGCTTTTCCTGCTGTTTCTTGTACGAATAGCCGTATTCTTGCAAGCATTTCGGCTGCGAATTGTTGCGATTTGCCGCAGGCCTCTGTTGGTGTGTTTTCCGGTCAGGCATTTTTTCGAACGATGAGGGCAGGCCGGTTTCGTAGAATGGGTGTGCAACGCACTTGAAAAGAAGGTTCCCCGCAAATGACTTCTACTTTGAAAACTTCGCTTGTGAGTTCGATTGAGGCGGCTGCCGCCAAGGCAGGCCTTTTGCTGGTTTCTACCTCCGAGGGCAAGGACTTCCATGGCCGTCCCACAGCCGTCGTCGAGCTTGGATTGCCAGGAGCCGCCGCTGACGCGCACACGCTCAGGCTTGAGCTGAGCGAGGGCTTTGACTTCGACAAGCCGGAGCTGCTGCCGCAGATGACCCAGCATCTGGCCGGCGAAGCCAAGCGCCTCAGGAATCCGCGCCCTGAGTGCTACGTCACACTGGCCGGCCTGCCCATCGCCTTCGGGCAGTTCCAGTGGCCGTTTCACAGCTCCACCTCCGGCGCTGACACCTACATTGTGCACGGCGAAATGCACCTGGCAGACGGCGGCGCGCACAACCTGCACTCAAAAATCGCAGCGGCCGTCACGCTGACCTTTGCCGAGATTGTTCCGGCCATGGAACAGCCCTATGCGGAGACGTTTGTCTATAACGCCGTGCGCAAGACCGTAGACCTTGGGCAACTCGAGTTCTTAAAGAGCGGCAACCGCCAGCCTGTGCCGGTAACGACGCGCTTCTATAGCCGCTGGCAAAAGAAGTTTGTGTTTACCGATACCGACGACAGCGAGCGGCTCAAGTATCTGCTGAGCAAGGTGTACTGGCTGAGCGGCGTGCTTGGCGAGGGCCGGCCGGTGTGGATTGCAGACCCACGCGATGCGCAGTATCTGAACACCACTGAGCAGGACCTGTTGCGCGTGGCCGGCGATGAGGCCGGCGTTGGCCTGATGAAGCTGGAAGGTGAATTCGCGGCGGCAACTCCTGCGCTGCTGGAGCGCGCGGCTGAGTATCAAGCGGCACTCGAAGCGGCGCTTGACTTTACCAAGCCAAAGTTCAATGAGTCGATGCGCTCGGGCCACGCGAACATGTAAGTGTCAATTGCCGGTAGCCTTCAGCACATCCTTGCGTGGATGGCTGAAGGCAGCCGGCGGAACATCGGTAAGCGGCAAAGCCGGACCTTCCCACAACAAGCGCGGCGATTCGTTGCTCATGGAGTGCAGGCCTTCCACGTGAAGGGTGTGCGGCCCCGCGCGCAGCCCGAGCGATCCCCGCGCGTAGCGCAGCGCATTGCCCACAGAGCCGCAGACCTGCGCAAAAGGCGGCCCGGTCTTCGCCACTTCAATGCCGTCAATCGTCACGCGCGCCCCGTCGCGATCGATCAAGTGGAAGGTATACCCGCCGTCCGCGGGAATGTCGATCAGCCCGTCCCACGCCACCGCGTAGCGCGTATATCCATGGTCGTCGGCATTGAGGCTGGGGCTTTCACCGTGCAGGCCGGCGTGCTCGCGGCTCAGATCGGGAAGATCGTTCCATGTACCGGGGTAGATCGCCCATGTGAGGCCCGGCGCGGTTGGCGCGGCAGAGTTGAGCGCATCGTGCCAGTGAGCCACAACCACCACCCCCATCGCAGCCCAATCCTGTTGCCCCGCCCCACCCTCAACATGCAGCAGAACCCTGAAGCGGCCCGCGCCATTTTCGCCGTCAAGTTCTGTGCCATCGGCATCGGCGAACTGGTGGGTCACGCGGCGGCCATGAGCCTGAGTTCCGTCGCCAAAGAG
The DNA here is from genome assembly GCA_964481595.1 of uncultured Occallatibacter sp. GTDB lineage: Bacteria > Acidobacteriota > Terriglobia > Terriglobales > Acidobacteriaceae > Telmatobacter. Next base: position 4,102 of record CAYZVG010000163.1, read on the forward strand.
CCAAGTGTAGCGCGCACCGGGCGCGGGCTGCGCAGTGAATTCGATCGACGTGCCCGGCATGGCGCTGGGAGGATCGATCTTGAACGCTGCGACCGGGCCGTGCGCCGGAATGAAACTCGGCGCCTGCGCACCATCGCTCACCTTCAGCGGCAGGTCAGCGTTGGCGACCGCGCGCATCTGCCCGTACTTCACGTTGTCGAAGACGACGCCGGTGACGTCGCCCGTCAGCGACGACTCAGCCAGCGGCGGCTGATCGAGAGCCCAGATGTTGTGGAAGGTAAATCCGTGCAGGCCGGGAAACTGCTGCTCCATTTGGACGAGCGAATACCAGTTGTCGAGAAAGATATTCTCGAACGTATAGTTCGAGTGGTCGCCCTGCGCTCCCTGCGCGCCCCACATCCCCAGCAGGCCAAAGTTCTGCCCGCACGCGCCGATGCCGGCATGAAGAACATCGCTGTTGCGCAGGATAAAGTTGCGCGAGTCGAATTTCTTTTGCGGCCAGGCGGCACGCACAATGTTTGAAATGCTGGTGGAGAGCACGCTGTTCTCAATCAGGATGTTCTGAACCGTGTGGCCGGGGCGGACAAGATCGTCATGGGTGTATCCGTCCCAATTGCCCTGCATTGCGAACAAATCGTCGGAGGCGCGGAAGAAAGAGTTGCGCACCTGGGTGTCGCCGCCGCCGAGCCAGTCCATTCCGTCCTGGTTGGCGTTGCCGGGATTGCCGCCGATCACGCGCAGGTCGTCGTAAACAAATCCGTTTGAATCCTTCATCTGGATGGACCAGGTGCGGGAGCGGACGATGCAGGTAAGCCCGTCGATTTCAACGTTGCTGGCTTCGACCGCGCCAATGCAGTGCCAGTCCGGCTTCTGCATCCAGCCTTCATCGTTGTTCGGGTCCTGCGGGCCGTCGTACACAATGGTTCCGCGGCCGAGAATCTTCACATTCTCGACCTTCCACAAATTCAGACTGCCAAAGATGTAGGCGCCTGGAGAAAGATAGTAGGTATCGCCGCTCTTCGGATTCAGGCTCTGGTGCTGCACTCCTGCCGGAATCACATGAACATTCGGACCGGTGGGTGGAGGAGCCGGCGGAGTGCCCGCGAACAGAAATAACATGCTGGCGTGATTCAGAAAGTCGCCGGGGCGCGAGATGGAGAGCTTGGCGGGGCCAGTCAAATTAAAGCGTATCGTCGAGCCACTGCGCGTGGGCCTCAATCCCAATCGCCACGGTTCAATGTCCACGCCTTTGTCCCAATAATTCGGTTCTGCGGCGGTGATCTCAACCGTGACAGGGCCAATCGTGTCGAAGCTGGCAAACTCGTAACTCGCGGCAGCGTGCGCCACGCCAACGGGATGCCCGTTGACCTTGAGCGTGAATGCGGTGGAACGCATCTCTGCCGGAACCACGGCAGCCCGCACGCGCGATGCGGCATGGGCGACGGAAGAAACGCAGAGAGCGGCTACAGCCAGCGCGCGAAAGACCGCCAAGAAGATCTCCAATAATCTAAGAATAGATCGGAACAAATGTAGCACCATCGCTACCATAGACCGGAAGCGCGGCTTAAAGAAAGCACATCGAGTGCTACGGAGATCATGGGCACAACTTAGCCGGAGACGGCGATCCGCTATTTGCCTTGGATTGGAAGGGGCGAGTGCCGGCGCAGATACGTGCGCAGCCAGAGTTGCAAAGCCACGGTCGTTGCCAGAAGAACCGCGCCGGCGGACACAAACAGGATGGGCACGGTATGCTGCGCCGCCGGCGCCGAGGGGGCAGGATTGATGCTGGTTGAGATCAGCTCCCAGAACAGCCCCAGGACTCCGAAGACAATCTGCGCTCCTGCCAACCAGTAGCCGATCATCGCGGCGAGAGCGATCAACACTCCCGTAGCGCCGGTCTTGAACGTTGCGCGCAAGAGCGCAATGGGCGAATAGCCGTGGCCCGCTCTCGACACAGGCAGAAGACTTTGAAACTTTTGCGCCAGTTCCTCCGGAGTCCCCAACTGTTCTAGAACCTGTTCTGCGCTCAAGCCCGCCTGCACGTCGGCGCCGCGAAGATAGGCGGCAATTTCAGCGGCGATTGTCTCCCGCTCACTGAAAGTTGCGGAACCAAGACTGGCAGTCACGGCGCTGATGTAGGCTTCAACCTGCGCTTCCGCGGTCACGCGAACAACTCCGTAATGGGTATGGATGGCTGCATCCTTGAAAAATCTTAAAGCGATTTTGAGCTTGTGTTTTTCAGGGTAGCACGATCGCTGCGGCTGGCACATGGTGCGGTCTAGTGTGGCTAGATTCCCTCGCCCATGGAAACATACACGCGTAGACGCTCCAACTCGACGCGGTAGGCCGAGCGCTCGGCTTCTTCTGCGGCAAAGGGCTCGTCGGCGCGCGGCTCGCCGCCTATACGCCCTTCAAGCTCATCCACGCGCGCTGCGAGTGCGATGAGCGCGTCAGAGAGCGGATCTTTCACGTCATGGGGATCGGTAATGAGAACGCGCTCGCCGTTGCGATAGATAATGTGAGCGGGCACGCCCACAACGGTCGAGTTGGGTGGAACGTCGGACAACACAACGGAGCCAGCGCCCACGCGCGAGTTCTCGCCCACGGTGATGTCGCCCAGAATATTCGCGTTGTTGCCGATGAAGACACCATCGCAGACGGTGGGATGGCGCTTGCCGTGGCCTTTGCCGGTGCCGCCCAGCGTGACGCCCTGATACATGGTTACGTCGTTGCCCACGATGGCGGTTTCGCCGATGACTACGCCGGTGGCGTGGTCAATGAAGAGGCGGCGGCCCAGCGTTGCGCCGGGATGAATATCGACGCCGGTGTAGAAGCGGGCGACCTGCGAGAGCATGCGCGCGGGCAGACGCAGCTTTGCGCCCCAAAGAACGTGGGAGATGCGATGGATCCAGACGGCCCACAGGCCGGGATAGCATAGGAA
>CAYZVG010000164.1:0-6941 GCA_964481595.1 uncultured Occallatibacter sp.
ACGATCTGGCCCAGCTGCTCGACCATCTCGATGTCAAAGGTGCAACCATGGTAGGCCACTCCACCGGCGGCGGCGAGGTCGTCCGTTCCATTGCGCGCCACGGGCAAAAGCGTGTGGCCAAAGTGGTTCTCATCGCCTCCGTTCCTCCTCTCATGGTCAAGACTGAGAGCAACCCCGGCGGTCTTCCACTCTCCGTCTTCGATGACATTCGCACCGGCGTGGTCAAAGACCGCTCGCAGTTCTTCAAAGATCTGTCCGTGCCGTTCTATGGCTATAACAAGCCGGGCGCAAAGCCCTCCCAGGGCGTGCAGGATTCATTCTGGCTTCAGGGAATGCAGTCTTCCATCATCGCCGCCTATGACTGCATCAAAGCATTCTCTGAGACTGACCAAACCGAGGACCTGAAGCAGATCGATGTCCCTGTGCTCGTTATTCAAGGCGACGCGGACCAGATCGTCCCCATCGATAACTCCGGCCGCCTCAGCGCCAAGCTGGTCAAGAACGGAACCCTGCAGGTCATCCCCGGCGCACCTCACGGCCTCTGCACCACCCATGCCGACACCGTCAACCAGGCGCTGCTCGCGTTCCTCAAAAGCTAGCTCGCAATCTCGACCAACCACAAAGTCTGGGCGCCCATCCTTTCACTGCTTCATCGTGAAAGGGTGGGTCGGGTGACCTCGGTCCCGGTGATCTTTCCAAACCGTGATGAGGGTGCCCGCGGTCCCTCGCAGTTGGGGACCGCGGAAACTGCGCACGGCGCTCTCCGCATTCGCTTTGTCCCGAGCCGCAATGCTCTAATAGACTTGGCCTTTGAGTGCTTTGCGGAGATTGGTTTCGATGAAGATTGTTCTTGCTTCCTCTGAATGCGTTCCTTTTGCCAAAACCGGCGGGCTTGCCGATGTGGTTGGCGCGCTTGCGCCGGAGCTTGTGAAGCTGGGCCACGAGGTTGCCATCTATCTGCCCCTCTACGCGCGCGTGCGTCCGTTCATCGCCGGCGAACTCAAGTATGCGGCGCGCTCCATCACCATTCCGTTCCAGTACTACAACCGCTTCGTCGATATCGTTGACGGCGGCAAGCGCGAAGGCGTGCAGTTCTACTTTGTCGACTGTCCCGAGCTGTTTGACCGCGCAGAACTCTACGGAACGCGCACCGCCGATTACCCTGACAACGCCGAGCGGTTCGGGCTCTTCTGCCGCGCAGTGCTTGAGGCCGCAAAGCTGCTCGGCGTTCCAGATGTCTTTCACATTCACGACTGGCAAACCGCGCCGATTGCGATCTATCTGCGCACCGTCTACGCGATCGATCCCTTGCTCAGCCGCAGCGCAACCGTGCTCACCATTCACAACGCCGGCTATCAAGGCAAGTTTCCGCCCAGAACCACTGAGCAGCTACTGTTGCCGTGGGAGATCTTCACCTTCAACAAGGTGGAGCAGTTTGACCGCTTCAACTTTCTCAAGGGCGGCCTGGTCTACTCCGACATTCTCACCACGGTGAGCCGCAAGTATGCCGAGGAGATTCAAACGCCCGAGTTTGGCGAGCAACTGGACAGCGTTCTGCGCGGACGCGCCGCCGATCTGCGCGGCATCCTCAACGGTGTGGACTACACCAAATGGGACCCAGCGACAGACGGCAACCTCGCCGCTCATTACTCCGCCGCAAACCTCGCCGGCAAGGCGCGCTGCCGCGAAGATCTTCTTCACGCCTTCGGTCTTGACGATGTCAATCCCGCAACGCCGGTCATTGGAATCGTCTCGCGCCTGGCCACGCAAAAGGGATTCGATATGGTGGCGCAGATCGTCGGGCCGTTGTCGGATCGCGAGATCGCCGTCGTGGTGCTGGGCGCCGGCGAGCCGGTCTATGAGAAGTTTTTCCGCGACTGGGCCTTCTGGCACAAGCAGAAGGTGGCCGTGCATATCGGCTACGATGAGGCGCTGGCCCACAAGATCGAGGCCGGGGCAGACATGTTTCTTATGCCTTCAAGGTACGAGCCCTGCGGACTGAACCAGATCTACTCGCTCAAGTACGGCACAGCGCCCATTGTGCGCGCCACCGGCGGCTTAGACGACACCATCGCGGAGTGGAACAAAGAGCAGGGAACCGGAACCGGCTTCAAGTTCCACGGGCTCAACCCGGCAGATCTGCTGGCTGCAATCGACCGCGCCCTTGCCGCATTCGGCGATAAGAAAGGCTGGCAGCAGCTCATGCGTAACGGCATGGCGCAGAACTATAGTTGGAAGCAGCCTGCCCGCGAGTACGCCATGGTGTTTGCCGAAGCCGCGCAGCGGAAGAACTGGAAACAGGCGCGCTAGTTGTGCACGCCTTTCCATTCTGAATACGGACCCTGGAAGTCCTCGATCCCATCTTCCTTGAAGATCCAAAGCCGCGTCGCGACCTCATCGATCAGGTCGTGGTCGTGAGTGACCAGCAGGACCGTCCCTTCGTAGCGCTGCAGCGCGATGTTGAGCGCGTTGATGGCTTCAAGATCGAGATGGTTCGTCGGCTCATCGAAGATGAGGATGTTCGGCTTGGTCAGAATCAGCTTGCAAAACGCCAGCCGCGCCTGTTCGCCGCCTGAGAGCGCCTTGGTTGGCTTTGCTCCTTCTTCGCCGCTGAACAGCATCTGGCCGAGGATGCCGCGAATGTCTTCCATGTGGGCCCCAGGGTCCCAGCGGTGCAACCACTCCGCCACCGTCAACCCATGCTCGATGGTTGCGCCCACGTCTTGCGGAAAGTAGCCGATGTTTGCTTCGTGTCCCCAGAAAACTGACCCTGAGTCAAGAATGAACCCTGGGTCAGATAGGCCCGGGTAGTTGGCGAGAAGGCTTTTCAGCAGCGTGGTTTTTCCCGCGCCGTTGCGGCCCATCAGGCAGATTCTTTCGCCGCGAATCAGGTTCGCCGTGAATCCATCCAGAACCTTCTGGTCGCCGTAAAACTTGGTTACGTGTTTGAACTCGAGCACATGCTTGCCGCTTGGCCGCACCTGATCGAACTTGATGAAGGGGCGCTGAATGTTGGAGCGGGCAAGGTCGTTGGTCTGCAGCCGCTCCACTTCTTTGCGGCGGCTGGTCACTTGCGAGGAGCGCGTTCCGGCGGCAAAGCGGGCAATAAACTCGTTGAGCTGTGCAATCTTCTTGTCGCGCTGCGCGTTCTGCGCTTCAAGCGTGGAACGGATCTGCGTTTTGGCCATCACCATGTCGTCGTAGCCACCGGTGTAAATAATGACGGTCTGGTAGTCGATGTCGGCGGTATGCGTGGTGACCGAGTTAAGAAAGTGCCGGTCGTGCGAGATGCAGATCAGCGTGCCATTGTAGGTGTTGAGAAAATCCTGGAGCCAATGGATGGACTCGAGATCGAGATAGTTCGTAGGCTCGTCGAGCAGCAGCGCTTCGGGCTTGCCGAACAGGGCCTGCGCAAGCAGCACGCGGACTTTCTGGCCGCCCTGCAACTCCGACATCTTGCGCTCGTGGAGCGATTCCTGGATATCGAGGCCGTCAAGCAGCACCGCGGCATCGGCCTCGGCCGTGTATCCATCCTCATCGCCGATCGTGCCTTCGAGTTCGCCCAGCCTCATGCCGTCGGCATCGGTCATCTCCGGTTTCTCGTAGATGCGGTCGCGCTCCTCGAGTGCGGCCCAGAGCGGCTTGTTACCCATGATGACGGTGTCGATCACGCGATAGGAGTCAAAGGCAAACTGGTCCTGGCGCAAAACGCCAAATTTGCGCGGCCGTACCACGCTGCCCTTCTGCGCGTCCAACTCGCCGGTAAGGACCTTCATGAACGTCGACTTGCCCGAGCCGTTGGGACCGGTCAGGCCATAGCGGCGGCCATCGACAAAGTTGACGCTGACCTCTTCAAAGAGAATCTTTGCGCCGTAGCGCATGGATACATTGCTGACACTAAGCATGATTGCCGTTTCCTATAAGCAAGCCGCAATCGGGCGACGGCCGCGCCGGGCCGGTTTCGGCTTGGTTGAATCTTGGTTGAGAGCGCGCATCGGCGCATCAGAAACTTCTGCACTTCTAGTTTCTCATACACGCGGCGCAGTGGCCATGAGCGCACCTTGGCGTCGCCTTTGGCACTGGGACTTGCCCCGGCCAGGTGCGCTTAAAACACCGTGCTGAGTTTTGCGAATGAATCGAGCTCGATAAGGTGCTGGCCTGGGGGAGCGGCATCGACCGAAGCATGTTCCAGCACCCAGGTGTCTTTGTGAAAAAGGAAGACCGCGTGCAGGCCGGCGGCGAGGGCGGGGTTGATGTCGCTCCTGGGACTGTTGCCGATCATCCAACTGGTGTGCGGCGTGAGTTCGTGGCGCAGGATGACCTCGCGGTAGGTCGGCGGATCCTTCTCCGCGACGATTTCTACGGCGGAGAAATGCTGCGCGAGCCCGGAGCGCGCCAGCTTGTCAGCTTGTTCGGCGCGGTCGCCCTTGGTCATCAGGATCAGATGATGGCGGCCTGCCAGCTCGGCTAGAGTCTCCTCCACGCTGGGAAGAAGTTCGATCTCCTGCTCGGCAACGGAGCGGGCAAAGCTGCGCACCTGCTCGCGCTTTTCATCGGTAACAGGCGCGGGGCTGAGCCGCTCAAAGCACGCGACCAGCGAACGCGCAAAGCTGCTAAGTCCGTATCCGTGCTTGAGAATGGTTTCGCGTTCAACGGCGTTGAGCGTGCTGCGCACCTGGGCCGGCGAGTATTCCTGATGGTTCAAATAGCCAATGAACGCGGCGATGGCGCGCTCAAAGTAGATGTTGTTCTCCCAGAGCGTGTCGTCCGCATCGATGAGCAGGGTCTGGCCGGCAGGGAAGTCGGGCATGGAATCCATGGTACAAGCTTCTAGCTGCTAGCTACTAGCTTCTAGCTTTTTCCCGCTCCGCTTTGTTATACGCCCAACTCGGCGCGGATGGCGTCGGCGATGGCGTCGGCGTGGCGGCGCATTGCCTCTTCGCTTTCTGCTTCGATCATTACGCGCGCCAGCGCTTCGGTTCCGCTGTAGCGGATGACGACGCGGCCCGAGTCGCTGAGCTCTTCTTCGGCGGCGCGGATGGCCGCGGCGACGGCGGGAATCCCTTCGAGCGGTTTCTTCTCGCGCACCTTCACGTTGACAATGACCTGCGGAAAGACCTTCAGGTCCGCCGTCAGTTCGTCGATGGTTTTGCCGGTGCGGGCAACCAGGTCCAGCACAACGAGAGCGGTCAGAATGCCGTCACCGGTGGTGGCGAGGTGAGGAAAGAGAATGTGGCCGGACTGCTCGCCGCCCAGCGCCGCGTCGTGCTTCTGCATCTCTTCAAGCACGTAGCGGTCGCCTACGGATGCGCGGAACAGGCGGATGCCGGAGCGTTTGAGCGCCGCTTCAAGACCCATGTTCGACATGGTGGTGGCGATGACTAGATCGCCAGTGAGCAGTCCGCGAGTCTTCATGTCGCGCGCAACCATCAGCAGAATAGCGTCGCCATTGATGACGTTGTTGTGCGCGCCGGCCAACATGCAGCGATCGGCATCGCCGTCGAAGGTGAGGCCGATTGTGGCTCCGCTCTTCGCCGTTTCCGCGGCAACGAGTGTAGGATGAAGCGCTCCGCAGCCGGCGTTGATGTTGCGGCCGTCGGGAGAGATGTTGAGCAGTGTGATGTGGTCGCCGTTCAGCCGGCGCAACAGCTCCGGAGCGACGGCGGCAGCCGCGCCATTGGCGCAGTCCGCCACAATCTTGAGGCCCGCTAGCGAGAGCCCTGGAACCGAGTCAATGAGGAACTGGATGTACTCGAACCTGTAGGATACGTTGTCTTCTACCGCAGGCAGCTTTGCCGGATCGGGCGCAGCGATTTGCGCGGCGTGATGAAAGATGTCGCTTTCCATCGCCAACTCAACCGCATCGGGAAGCTTGTAGCCGTCGCCGCCAAAGAGCTTGATGCCGTTATCCTGCCAGGGATTGTGCGAGGCGGAGATAACAACGCCTGCCTGGAAGCCATGGTGGCGCGCGAGAAACGCGACGGCCGGCGTGGGCACAACTCCGGCGCTTTCTACCTCGGCGCCAGCTTCGGCTAGTCCGGCGGCGATGGTGGCGGCGATCCACGGGCTGGACTCGCGCGTGTCGCGGCCAAGAATCACGCGAGGTTTCGCGGCCAGATGCTTGAGCGAATGGCCGAGAGCAAGACCGACGGCAAAGATCGTTGTAGGGTCGAGCGGAGATTTGCCGGCGACGCCACGAATGCCATCGGTGCCGAAAAGTTTGCGTGTGCCGGGAACTTGCTGAGTGCTTGGGGTGCTCATTCGATTTATTCTTCAACCTTCTTTTGGATTAGGCCTGCGGAGCGGCTGGGGAGACGGACCGGCGGATTCAACGCGGCTCGTAAACTGGACGTCTGCCAGGCGTGTGGTGAGCAGATCGCCGGTGTTTAGCTGCGATGAGGAGCGGATGAGGCCTCCATCCGCTGTCAGCACCAGTGCATAGCCGCGATCGAGAACGGCGAGGGGCGAGAGTGCGCGCAGCCGTGCGTCGTGCGCGCCAAGACGGATGCGCGCGCCACTCACCGTGTGATCGAGGGTGCGTTGCAGGCGGGTTCCAAGGTCAGTAAGGTGCGCGCGGGCGCGGGCCATGGATTGGCGCGGGTCGTGGTGCAGTTGCGCGGCGGTCAGCGAGTCGACGCGCATCCGGCGTTGCCTGAGCTGCGCCGTGAGGGCCGACTCCTGGCGGAAGATAAGGTCGTCGAGGCGTTGCGCCGCGCGGCGCACACGTGTGGAGACGCGCAATCCTGTGCGCTCAAAGCCGCGCATGGCCAGCGACTGCCGGGCCTGTAGAAGTTGCAGACGTACGCCGTGCAGCAGTCCGCGCGACAGGACATCTAGGTGTTCGGCGATCTTGTGCTGTGCTTCGGTCACCAGCTCGGCCGCGGCTGAGGGCGTGGGGGCGCGAAGGTCGGCGACAAAATCGGCGATGGTGAAGTCGGTTT
>CAYZVG010000165.1:0-6935 GCA_964481595.1 uncultured Occallatibacter sp.
AAGCGACGGAAACTGCGCGCCGTTGGTAAAGAACAGGTCCATCCATCCGTCGTTGTTGTAGTCGATTGCCGCCACGCCGCCGCACATTGGCTGGAAGAAATACTTCCTGGCCGTGTAGTCGTTATTTGTGCGGTACGGAAACGTAGACCGGCCGGCAATATTGGTGAACCAATAGGATGGAGTTTCAGCCGCTCCGGTGAAGTTTGGTTGCGGAGCAGCGGGGGCAGTTTGCGCCGCCAACGTGCGCGGCCATGCCCTCCGCAAAGCCGCGCCGGGCACAGCGGAAGCGATTAAGCTGAGGAGCCCTCGGCGTGTCAAAAAAGCCATTGCGATATCGACCCGATCTCTTTCGGTGCGGCCCCGAAGCCGGGTCCTTGCAACAATTCTAATCGAGTGGAAAGAGCACCCGTAAAGAGCGGTTTCGGCGAGTGTCCGATCTCAATTTTTCCTGGCAAAATCGAAACTGTCATTTCGGAGCGAGAGGGGTCGGCGCGAGAGGGACCCTGAAGTATCTTCCTGATCCCTGATCCCTGATTCCTGTTCCCTGTTCTTCAGTTCAGCCAGCGCCAGCCGTGCGGCTGCTGCGGGGGCAGGGGCAGAACGATGAAGCCCTCGCGCCAATGGCCTTGTTCGCGCCGCGGCGGATTGCCGACGATGCGCACAGCCCCAGGATTGCTCGCCTCAAGCGCCAGCCCAGGAAGCCCGCCAACAATCGCCTGCAGTTGATCGTGATTCGGCGGCCGGTCGGTGGTGAATGGAATCACCGAGCGCAGGGCTCCGTATGCCTCCGCCAGGTGGCTCACACGGGCGCGGCGCTTTGCGGGCAGCGGCTTCAGGCCGAGCGATTTCCAGGCCGCATACGGGTAACTCTCCACCAGAACGCGATCATGCTGCGTTCCAGAGCGGTCGCAGGTATCCAGACGACGCCAGCCTCGCCGGCAGAGCGCATCCCAAACGTCCAGGCAGAACTCGGCAAACGGCCGGTAAGTCGCCGGCTTCACCATGCCGGGCAGACCGGTCTTCGCGGCTGTATTCAACTGGCGCTCGCTCACGCGCGCATGGGCAAGGCCATTGTCTTTCGACTTCCAAGCCTGCGGGCCGTCAAGCATCATCACGCGAATGCCACGCACCGCGCACAGGTGATTGAGCCGACCGGCCAGGATCTCCGCATCGATCGGTCCGCCGGCAGAACCATCGGCAATTCCGCCAGCGTTGGAAGAAATGATCTGGCACTCGACAATCGATTGAGCCGTGCGGCGGTTCACAGCGCCAGTCAATCCCTCAGCCGGCGCGCTTGCGCGGCTCAGCACCACGATCCCAAGATCGGTCCAGCGGCGATATGCGAGATCCACTGAGAGGACGGCCACGATCCAACACTACGAGCGGGCGCGTGCAACGACAACATGAAAAGCGTGAAAACGCCAGGCAAACGGACTAAATCGGAACTCTGACCAGGACGGAACTTGCGGCAGCAACCGGCTGGTCCGCACCTTGCCCCGTGCCCCATCCATTCGCTGCTTCTGGCGAATGGGTGGGAAGGCACAAACCTCAAGGAACGGAATCTAGCGGTCAGAGACCTAACCCACCACCCCTGCCGCCTCGCGCTAGAATTTAGCTATGCCCGCCGCCGCAAGTTTAAGCGCTGAAGTCATAGCCAAATACGAGCCCGTCATCGGACTTGAAGTGCATGTGCAACTGCTCACCGCGACTAAAGCGTTTTGCGGCTGCGCCAACCGCTTCGGTTCTGAGCCGAACACCAACGTTTGCCCGGTCTGCCTGGGACTGCCCGGCGCGCTGCCGGTGCTCAACGCCAAGGCCGTCGAGTTTGCAACGCTGGCCTCGCTGGCGCTGAACTGCACCGTCAACCAGCGGTCCATCTTTGCGCGCAAAAACTACTTCTATCCCGACCTGCCCAAGGGCTACCAGATTTCGCAGTTCGATAAGCCCATTGCCGAGCACGGGTGGATCGATGTGCCGTCAGCCGACGGCGGCAAGAAGCGCATCGGCATCACGCGCCTGCACATGGAAGAAGACGCCGGCAAAAGCCTGCACGACGGCTTTGCCGACTCCGCCACGCGCACCTACCTCGACCTGAACCGTTGCGGCACGCCACTCACTGAGATCGTCAGCGAGCCGGACATCCGCACCGCGGACGAAGCGTTCGAGTACCTGACGCGGATGAAAGAGATTCTGCTCTACACCGGCGTCTCCGATTGCAACATGGAAGAGGGTTCGCTGCGCTGCGATGCCAACGTCAGCGTCCGTCTGAAAGGCGCGCCCAGGTTCGGCACCAAAGTCGAAGTGAAAAACCTGAACAGCTTCCGGCATGTGCGGGCGGCGATTGAATACGAGATCGAGCGCCAGATCGAGACGATCGAATCCGGCGGCAGCATCCGGCAGGAGACGCGCCTGTGGAATGCCGGCGAAGATCGCACCTACTCCATGCGCTCGAAAGAGCAGGCGCACGACTACCGTTACTTCCCTGAGCCGGACCTGCCGCCGGTGATCGTTTCGAACGAGTTCCTGGAAGAAGCCCGCAAAAGGCTGCCTGAACTGCCCGAGGCGCGCCGCGCGCGCATGATCGCCGAGTATGACCTGAATGACCGCGACGCACACACGCTCACGGCATCCCGCGAGTTTGCCGACCGGTTTGAGGCGGCCGCAAAGTCGGCAAGGAATCCGCGCCGCGTGGCAAATTTGCTGATGAGCGAGATCGGGGGCCGGCTGAAGGCTCTCGGCCTTGAGCAGGAGCAGTCGCCCGTCTCCATGGCCGGCATTGTGCAAGCCGCCGATCTGCTGGATGAGGACAAGATCAGCTCAAAACAGCTCAAGCAGCTCCTCGACATCGCGTTTGAAAAGGGCGAGGACTTTGGCGCAGTGTATGAACGCGAAAAGCCGCAGCAGATCACCGACTCTTCCGCGCTTGAAAAGCTAATTGACGAGACGATTGCCGCCAACCCCAAACAGGTGGAGGGATATCGCGCAGGCAAGAAAACTTTGGCTGCCTTTTTTGTTGGCCAGGTGATGCGCGCCACTAAAGGCCAGGCGAATCCCGCGCTGTTGAATGAGCTGGTGACGAAGAAGCTGGAAGGATAAAGCAGGCGGCCCTCGACCGAAGGCCGCCCGCTTTAGTCCGTTACTTCAACTTCAGTTCGGAGACCACTTCCTTGCTCGAATCCCATGAGCTAACGGTCTTCGATGGGCTCTTCAATCCGTTCTTCTCGGCCCACAGATCGTAGTCGTCGGTCATGTTCACCTGGGCAAAGTAGAAATGGCCCTTTTCGGTTGAGGTGTAGCTGCGGATTGACTTGGTCTTCTGGTTCTTCAGGAAGACCGTAGCGCCCACCACCGGCTGGGAATCTGCGTCGAGCACCGCGCCCGACACGATGCGCATTCCCATGTTCTGGGCGTGAGCGCTGGGGGGCGCAATCAGCGCGTACCGCGAATGAACTGGAACAACTCCAACCGCGGCCAAAACAAATGCCGCGGCCATCAGATTTGTACTGCTAATCTTCACTCTTCTTCCTCATCTTCGCCGTAGGCTTCGTCGTCTTCGTCCAGATCGTCGTCTACGCGCGCCAACTCCAGCGGTTCAACGCCGACAACTTCGTACTCGGTACCGCATTCCTCACAGGCAACCACGTCGCCTTCTTCCACTTCGTCCAATTCCACATCTAAATCATTCTCGCATTCAGGGCAGGTGGGCATGGTAGCCTCCTTTCATTTCTCGGCAATCCGCATTGCCTGTTTCGGCATTTCGCATTTTAGGATCAAGGCATTTTTTGCGATGTAACTACGCTAGTTTTAGGGAAACCCCGGCCTTAGGTCAAGAGCCGCTGCCGGACAATCCCCCGTTTCCTATTGCTATCCAGAGTGAATCGTCTCACACCGCTTTCGATTGGACGCGCTTCGCCCGCTTTTTGACGCAACGAAGATGCGGAAGTTGCAATTTTGACGCGCCGCATCCACTTTCACGCGCTCCCGGTTGTTGCATTCGCCACCCCGTTCCTCGAACGGGCCATGACACCAAACCGCCAAACCATATACCCTGAGTACGACGATGCCCAGAAATGGTCCCAGCCCGTTTTCGTTTCCGGAGTTCCGCGGAGCCACGCGCAATCTGGTTTTCATCAACCTGGGCGCTTACTTTGCGCTGCTCGTGCTGCAACTGGCAATGCCGGAGACCGCCGGCGATCTCGTCAAACTGTTCACGTTCGATCCCGCAGGGTTATTCCACGGTTGGCTCTGGCAGCCATTTACCTACAGCTTTGTTCATTCCGGCATGGTGGGTACGCTGTTTGAGCTGCTCTCTCTCTGGTTTCTGGCCGGATTTCTTGAAAACCTGCACAGCTCCACCTGGGTCAACGGACTCTACGCCGCATCTGTACTGGGAACCGCTGCCGCGGCGGCGGCCATCTACCTTTGCAGCGCGCCGCTGGGCTTTCACGTGCCTGCGTTGGCGCTTTACGGCTGCTTCGGCGGCATCTTCGGACTGCTGATCGCCATCGGCGTGCTCTATGGCGACACCGAATTTCTTCTTTTTTTCACCATCGGCATCAAAGCCCGCTACATGGCCGCCATCTACGCGCTGATCGCCATCGCCATGCTCTTCGGACAGCAGCGCATGTACTCCTTCTCTCAGCTCGGCGGGGCGCTGGCCGGCTGGCTTTATGTGCGCATTGCGCCGCGCCGGGGCATCTCCTTCAAGCCGCTCAGCGAGCGCTGGTATGGGCTGCGCAACGGGTACTACCGTTGGAAGCGCCGCCGCGCCGCGCGCAAGTTCGAGGTGTACATGCGTTCGCAAGGCCGCACCGTACACTTTGACGGCAACGGACGCAAAATGGACGACGACAACGACAAAAAACACTGGAACTAGTGTTCCATCTGCAAAGTTCTCATCGAAACTACTGCTGTCATCTGAGCGAACGGGGCCCCGAACGTTTCTCAGTTCGGGGGTAGTGAGCGAAGAATCTGCGGTTGTTCTTTCGTTCGTTAGGCAATGAACCTCGGAGTCCTCACACCGGCAGCGCCCCAGCACCCGGCCAAACAGTTTAAAATCTCTCTTAAATGACTAAGAAAATTGCGTTTCTCTTTCCGGGACAAGGCTCCCAGGCCGTTGGCATGGGTCAGGCGCTTGTCAACCGTTTTCCCGTTGCCGCCGAGACCTTTGCCGAAGCCGACGAGGCGCTCGGATTTTCGCTGTCGAAGCTTTGTTTTGACGGCCCCGAAGACGATCTTCGCCTGACGGAAAATACCCAGCCGGCCATTCTGACGGTGAGCGTAGCCGTCGCGCGTGCGCTGGCTCAGCACGGCGTGGAGCCTGCGCTCGCCGCCGGCCATTCGCTGGGCGAGTGGTCCGCGCATGTCATTGCCGGAACGCTCGGCTTTGCCGATGCGGTGCGCGCGGTAAAGGCCCGCGGCCGGGCTATGCAACTCGCGGTTCCCGCCGGTCAGGGAGCTATGGCCGCAGTGCTCGCTCTCAGCGCCGCGCAGGTAGCCGAGGCGTGCAGCGAGGCCGCCGCCGAGACCGGTCTGTGCGTGCAGGCCGCCAATCTCAACTCGCCCAACCAGACCGTCATCTCAGGCGCCGCTGCGGCTGTCGAGAAGGCGTCGGCGCTCTGCAAAGCGAAGGGCGCTCGGCGCACAGTCCTGTTGCCCGTCAGCGCACCCTTCCATTGCGCGCTCATGCAGCCTGCGCAGGAAGAAGTGGCGCGCGTTCTCGCCGGCCTCTCGCTCGCCAATCCGCGTATTCCCGTCGCCGCCAACGTCACCGGCGGCATCGTCACAACGGCTGAAGCGGCAAAGGATGCGCTCATCCGCCAGGTCACCGGCACGGTGCGCTGGGTAGATTGCGTGCAATCGCTCAAGGCCGCCGGCGCGGAGCTTTACATCGAATCCGGTCCCGGCAAAGTGCTCTGCGGCCTGCTCAAGCAGATCGATCCGGAGCTCAAGACGCTCAACGTGGAAGACCCCGAGAGCCTGGAGAAAACGCTCGCGGAAATAACGGCCGCATAGCGAAAATCTCAGGCGCAATAGCAAAACGGGCTCCATCCGCGTCAGCAGAATGGAGCCCGTCGACCTCAGTGGGGCCAACTCGAAGCACTACGGCCCAAGATAAAGCTCTTCCCCCGGCGGCGAATAATCCAGCGTGTGGAGCTTGGGATCGTAGGTAAGGTTCAGCGCGCCGCTCTTGCGGCCGTTCATCAGCACCGCCACCAGCAGCACATTCCCGTACACCCGTGCTGCGGCAATCTTGTGGCTCTGGATGACGCCGTACTCGTTGTCCGGGCTGGTGCGGCTCCAGTCCTGCTGAAAGCGGCTGAACGTATAGCTGGACTGCTGCGGATGCTGCTGCCAGTTGGGGTCGTGCATCCAGATGCCGTAGGCCTTCTGCAGATCGTTTTGCTCCACAGCGTCGAGGAAGTGATTCACCGCCATGCGGCCCAGCAGATGAGTGTTCCAGTTCCACGGCCAGTCCACAGGCCAGCCCGCCAACAGCCAATAGGCCACCAGCAGAACAAACACCAGCCCCGCCGAACTGTAGCTGGCAATGCGGATGCGGCGGTCGCGTACTTCGTCGAACTTGGGAGCGTCGAGTAGCGTCATGAAGCTCTTTCCTCTCGCTTACAGCATAAGTCACAAGGCAGTGGCAGGTAATTAACCTCTCTGCGAATCAGACCTCTCAACGTTCGAGCGCCAATCCCCATGTTTAGTTAGACACCGCATACAGCTTTCCGGTTCCCTGTTCCCTGCCTGCTGTTCACTAAAAAGAAACTACGAATCGCCGGGGTTGCAAATGGTTGATCTCGTTGAAAAGCGCATCGGAGCGGATTTCACACCGTCCCTCCAGGACGGAGACTCTTATTGAACTCTGACCCAGGACTGCGCTGCGCTTGTCCTGGGCTATTATCGCGTCTCCCTCCGGGAGAAAGAAC
>CAYZVG010000166.1:0-6876 GCA_964481595.1 uncultured Occallatibacter sp.
GCCGTTGGGGCCCGGCGTGAGCACAATCTCCGCGCCAAAGGCCAGCAGCGTTACGCGGCGCTCAAGGCTCATGGTCTCAGGCATGGTGAGGATGAGTTTGTAGCCCTTGACCGCGGCTACAAAGGCCAGCGCGATTCCCGTGTTGCCGCTGGTGGGCTCAATCAGTACGGTCTTGCCGGGCGTGATTTTGCCGGCCTTTTCGGCGGCTTCAATCATGGCAAAGCCAATGCGGTCTTTCACGCTCGATACCGGATTCTGGCTTTCGAGCTTGACAACGACCGTCGCGGGCAAGCCGGCGGCCAGACGGTTCAGCCGCACCAGCGGGGTGTGGCCAATGAGTTCGGTTACATTCGCGGCAATGCGCGCCATGATGATCTCCTTTTTTTCCGGAGCAAAAGCCCGGCGTTCTCTTGGATGGAAGTTTGGGAAAGGTGGAGCCGTGGATCGGAAAATGTGCGCGTTCAGGCGCGGGATTACGTCGGAGCTCTCACCAGGACGGCGTTAGCGACATCGACGCATGGCAATAGAGTAGACCCTTGCGCCGGAAATTGGCAAGCGGCTTTCGGGCGGGTTGATTAATTGGCGAAGCGCGCCTGGATCTCATTCCGCAGCCGGTGCCGGGCCCTTGGCGGTGCTATACTCATTCCGCAAACCTCCAAACACTCGAAGCCGACCAGCGGCAAATAGGACACATGCTTCTGCTGGGCCGCAAAACCTGGTTGTCTTCACTCGATTGACGATCGATGCAAGAAGATCTCATGGCTCGACGCACAGTAACACTACGGATTTTATCGAGACTGCTGGCGCTGGCGATTCTCCCTACGAGCGCATTGGCGCAGGCTGCCCACATCCTGCCTTTGCAACTCGGTGCTCCCGTGGTCGGTAAGCCATTTTCGGGAACGCGCACACTCGATTACGAGCCCGCGCAAAACTCCTCCGATCCGGTTCCCTATCATGCGGAGGAAAAACAATTTCGAGATTCAGCAGGCCGAACGCGATCTGAATTCACGTATCCCGGCAGGCTTCCGACCATAGATATCCTAGATTTCGTCGCTCATCTGCATTATCACTGGGTCGTTGGCGACTCCGTCGCGACGCGCAGCCCATTCCCCGAAGTCGCCCCGTCAACGAGAGAGCCGGCAAAGCTGGACGCGGACGCGCCGGTTGTCGAAGGCCTGCCCACACGCTATTCTCACTCGGTCACCGGCAAGGACAAGATTGAGAAGTCAATCGAAAGCTGGTATTCGCCCGATCTGCAACTGGCAATGATCACAATTATCAACCAGCCGGGAGTTGGAAAAACCACCTACCGCTTTGTCCATGTGAGCCACGCCGAGCCCGATGCATCGCTCTTTCGCGTACCAGAAGGGATCGCAATCGAGGATATCCATAAGTCGGCACCCCCTGCGCCGGCGAATCAGGAAACGTCATCGCCTGCAAAGCTCGCGCCAGACAAACCGCCGTTGCCTCACGCGATTGAGGATGATAACTACCTCGAAGCGCTGGCCAGGTTCCACGCTGCGGTCCCCCGATGGCTCCCGTTGAACAGCAGTTATCATCGCCACTCCGACATTCGTTTGATTGACATCTACGGCAAAGAGTCGAGCGCCACGGTAGACGATTGGCACAAAGGACAGCTTGAACGCGACGAGGAGCGCGCTTCAGGGTGGAGTTCCACAGTCGTTTGGGGGACAGAGCAGTATTGGTCGACCCATGAGGGCATTTCTCCGATGCATCTTGCCGACCTCCCCGATCTGACGCCGAGGCCAGGACCTGTGGAGCGAAGAATTCGCATTTATGCGCAAGGCTATGTCGAAATGAAGCAGCTGAAAATCGAGGGCACTAATCTCCGCTGTTCCGGGAAGTACGCTGGGGCCGAGTTATGTTTCAACGCCGCAACCGGATTTCCCGTTTCTGCGGCATTGGATGGCGAACTGGTTGTATACGAGCAGTGGGGCGAGTTTAACGGTGCAAACTATCCCACCCGCTTGGCTCTTTATCGCAACCATCGTCTGCAAATGGAAGCGACGACGACTGTAACCCCTCTCAACGATGCGAGCGATGCGCTCTTTCAACCGATTCCTGGAGTTACACCAATCTCCAATAGCATTCCGGTAAGTCGCGAAGATGGACATCGAGTTCTGTGGTGGGGACAGATCGGAGGCTCCGATTATGGCGAAGCATTGGTCAGGGTCTATGTCGATGAGTCGGGGCTGGTCAGGCGCGCGGAATTGCTCGACGTGGATGACATATCTCTAGGACCAAAGGCAATATCCGCGGCCAAAAGCACCGTGTACATGCCTGCGGAGAAGGATGGGAAACGAGTTCCATTTGAGACCACCTTCCAGACAAGTAACTGGTCGAGGAATGATCCAATAAGGGTCGCGGCAACGAGCTTGCAATCGCAGGGAACGGATTGACCCCCGAGCCGCGCACATCTTCTCGCTTGGGATCGAACAAGATTGTTTTTCAGGACAGGCTACTTGCGCGTCTTACGCTTGGCCGCCAGCCGAATCCAATACTGAAACTCGTCCTCGAAGAGCTCACCGTTCAGGTCCATTACCCGTTGTTGCAGCCGCGTTTGAGCGTCCGTAATGGCATGGTTATAGATGACTGGACCGACCTCTTCCAAAAAGAAATCAAGCAGCTGCCCAGCGGGCAGGTTCCCGATTGGCTCCGCCATATTCTCTTCGAAATACCTCTGAATCGAGGCGATCGCTTGCGCACGCGTTTCTTTTGTTAGTTCCATTTGTTTGGCCGTTGATGTCGCCATGCGATGAGCTTACCCCATGCGATTGGATATTGCCCGGCATACCGCTCAGCCCGTGTTGCGCAGCCCGGCGGAGATACCACTTATAGTGGCGGCGATGGCGCGGTTCACGGCCGGCGTATCTTCTCCGGCACGCTTGCGGCGCAGCATGTCCACCTGGATCAGATGCATGGGATCGACGTAGGGATTGCGCAGCTTGATGGAGTGCGCCAGCACCTGGTTCGACTGCAGCACCTCGTTCTGCCGCGTGATGGCCAAAACGGCGCGCACGGAGCGATGGAACTCGGCTTCGAACATGTCGTAAATGCGCTCGCGCAACCCCGCATCCTGCACCAGCTCGGCATAAAGCCGGGCGGTTGACAGATCCACCTTGCCGAGCGCAAGTTCCACGTTACGCAGCAGGTCAATGAAGAGTGGAAACTCGCGCGCCATGGTCTGCAGCAGTTCAAGCGCGCCGGGTTTGGCGAGATACCGATCGACAGCGTAGCCGACACCAAACCACGCTGGAACCAGAAGCCGCGACTGCGTCCACCCAAAGACCCACGGAATTGCGCGCAGATCTTGCAGGCGCGTCGATGCGTTGCGCCGTGCCGGACGCGAACCGATTTTGGCGTTTTCCAACTCGCCCACCGGAGTGGACTGCTCAAAATAAGTGACGACGCCCGGATCTTCAAGAATGTGCTTGCGGTAATAGCCGAACGAGTGATCGGAGAGCTCGTTGAACGCAGCCTCCCACTCTGGCATGAGAATGCCGGTGAAGTGGCCTTCGGGATCGCGCGCATTCGGACGCGCAAGTGCATCGAGCGATGCGGCGATCATGAGCTCGATATTGCGTTCGGCCAGCACCTCGTCAGCATATTTGAAGTTGAGCACTTCACCCTGCTCGGTGATGCGCAACTGGCCATCGAATGCATCCATGGGTTGCGCGAAGATGGCGCGATGCGTGGGTCCGCCACCGCGGCCCACAGTGCCGCCGCGGCCGTGAAAAAGGCGCAACTTGATGCCGGCTTCGCGCGCGGCAACATGCAGATCGCGATGGGCGCGGAAGATCTCCCACGTTGAAGTGAGCATGCCGCCGTCTTTGTTTGAGTCTGAGTAGCCGAGCATGACCTCTTGCCAGTTTCCCCAGCTTTCAAGCAGCTTGCGATAGTCGGTGCGGCCCCATAGTTCGCGGCAGACTTGCGGCGCATTGCGCAGGTCTTCAATCGACTCGAAAAGCGGCACGGGCATTAAGCCCGGATCGCGTCCGCCGCCTTCAACGCGCACGCCACCAAGCCTCGCCAGCCGAACCACGGCCAGAACGTCGTCAACAACAGATGCACCGCTGATAACGTACTGGCGAATCGCTTCAGGCGAGCAGCCCTGTTTGACCTCGGCAACCACGCGAAAAGTATTGAGCACGCTCGTGGTTTCGGCAGACAATCCGCTGGGTAGCGAGGTTGCCATGGTATCGCTGATCGCCTCTTGCAGAGCAGTCTGCAGCACGCGCGCATGCTGGCGGATATCGAGTGTGTGCAGGTGCAGGCCAAAGGTGCGCACCTGCAGAATGAGAGGATCGATGAGCGTTCGTGCAATGCGGATGCCGTTGTGCTCGGCTAGCGAGGCGCGCAGCACATTGAGATCGTCGAGGAACTCATCGACCGAGCAATAGGGCGCGAGAGCCTGCGCCAACTGGTTCTGCGAACGCGAAAGCGTGAAGGGCATCACCGGCATATTCGCTCCGGCAAGCAACCCCTGCATTCCTTCAAGCGTGCGCTCCACGCGAACCTTCACGCAGATGATGAACCGCCGGTAATACTCGAACTCGTATTGCGTGCCGAAGACCTGCGCTTCAGGCGTGTGCACGCGGGCGAGATAGTTTTTGAGCCGATCCATGAGTGCTTCACTCACGGCCCGCTGCTGGGCGCTGCTAGTGAGCAGGTCGATGATGAGGTCGAGCTGCCGCTGGTAGTAGAGCATCAAGTGGCCCCGCGCCAGTTGAATGGCTTCGCGCGTGACCTCGGGTGTGACAAAGGGATTGCCGTCGCGATCACCGCCAATCCACGAACCGAACTGGAGCATCTGCGGCAGCGCGATCGGCTCAATCTCAAGGCCATAGGCCGAGCGCAGTGCCTCAGAGACTTCCTCATAGAGCGAGGGAAGCGTGGCAAAGATGGAGACGTCGTAATAGTCGAGGCCCATCTTGATTTCGTCGTAGACGGTGGGCCGGCGCGAACGCACTTCATCGGTTTGCCACAGGCTTGTAATCTCGGCCAGCACCAACTGCTCCAGGCGAGCCAACTCCTGCGTGGGAATCGGAATGCGATCGAGCATCTCAAGGAACTCGCCGATGCGGCGGCGCTTGAACATAACCGTGCGCCGCGCCACCTCAGTAGGGTGCGCCGTAAAAACTGGAGTGATGAGCACGCGCTTGAGCCAGTCCAGCGCCTCTTCCGCGCCGATGCCTACGCGGCGCATCTCATTCAGCGTGCCCTCGAGAGAGCCACGCTGGCGGCCCGCCTGCCCACCAAGTCGAAGCGCAATGCGGCGGCGTTTGCGATGATTGGTTTCGGCGAGGTTGATTAGCTCGAAATAAAACGCGAAGGCCCGGGTAAGCAGGACGGCGCGCTCGGGCGGCAGCGAGTGGACAAAGGCCAGCGCGCTCTCGGCGTTGCGGGCAGCTTCGTCGCCCTGGCCGTGCGCCTCGGCGTCGCGGCGGCGGATGGTGCCCTGGCGCAGCGCCTCCACTTCGGCAAACAGGTCGTCACCGGCCTGCTCGCGCAGCACCTCGCCCAACAGCATACCCAGCGAGCGAACGTCGCGGCGCAGCGGCGCTTCTTTCTTGTCGCCGGTTTGCGCTTCAAGCTCTGCCAGCCTCTGCGGCCAGCTCTCGGGATTCCAAAGAAGAGCCATCGTCTTTTGATTATGCACGATGGAAAATGAAGGGCAAATCAGGATTAGCGTCGACGGCAGGAATCAGGAGGGTTCAAGCTGCATCATCAGCTCTTCCCACTCGGCGGTGAGCGAGGCCAACTGCTGGCGCAGCTCAACAGCCAGATCCGTCAGCCGCTGGGTCTCCTCGGCGGAGACATACACGCCGAGCTGCTCTTCAGTATGAGCGATGGCAGCCTCGATGCGCGGGACTTCCTCCTCAAGAAACACACAGCGATGCTCCATCTGCTTTTGCTTGATGGGGTTCAGGCGGCGAGGGCGATCCTTTGCTCCGTCTGCTTCGGCATCCTCACTGTTTGTCGCAGACAGAACCTCCTTGATCGCTGCGGTAGGCGGCTCTTTCGCCGTAGATTCCTCCAGAGCGCTGCCGACGGCAAGTTCTTTGCGGCGCTGGTAGTCTTCGTAGTTGCCTTCGAAGCTGACGACCGTGCCGCCTTCCACTTCGAGCACGCGCGTGGCCAGGCGGTCGATAAAGTAGCGATCGTGGGAGACGAAGACGACCGTGCCGGAGAATGCCGCGATGGCTTCAAGCAACACATCTTTCGCGCGCATGTCCAGGTGGTTGGTAGGCTCGTCGAGCAGAAGAAAGTTGGACGGCGAAACCAGGATGCGCGCCAGCGCATAGCGGTTGCGCTCGCCACCGGAGAGCACGCCGAGCGGTTTGAAGACATCGTCGCCGCGGAAGAGAAAGCAGCCGAGCAGCGATCGCAATTCGACTTCCGGCACTTTGAGCGCGGAGCGGCTTATGTCGTCCAACATGCGCGCGCTGCCGTCGAGAACTTTGTACTGGTCCTGCGCAAAGTATTCGGTGATGACGTTGTGGCCGATCTTCACCGTGCCGCTTGTGGGCGCTTCAACGCCGGTTAGCAGCTTGATGAGCGTGGATTTTCCCGCGCCGTTGACGCCGACCAGCGCAACACGGTCGCCGCGCTCGATGCCGAAGCGGACGCCGTTGAGCACCTGCTTTTCGCCGTAGCTCTTGGAGAGGTTTTCCGCCTCGACCACCATGCGGCCCGAGGGCTGCGGCTGAGGAAAGCGGAAGTGAATGACCGGCTCCTCCTCGGGAATCTCGATGCGCTCGATCTTTTCAAGCTCCTTGATGCGCGACTGCACCTGCTTGGCCTTGGTGGCCTGGGCGCGGAAGCGGTTGATGAAGGCTTCAAGGTGCTCGATCT
>CAYZVG010000167.1:0-6873 GCA_964481595.1 uncultured Occallatibacter sp.
CACCGTTGCCGCAATCACCGTTGCCGGCCAGGAGAAGACGATGGTGACGCCAATGTGCTCCAGCGCCTGGCCAATTGGGCTGCGCCTGCCAAAAAGCAGCAAGAGGAAGAATCCAACAACGGTGGGCGGAAGCACAAGAGGAAGCGTCAGAACTCCGTCAATCCACGCGCGGAGAGCGCGCCACCTGCCCTGAACGCCATAGAGAAACCGGGCCGCGAACAGGCCGAGCACAAACGTAGCCGCCGTCGCCACACAGGTTGTGGCCACTGAGATCCACAGCGGCGAGAGATCGAGAGACCCCATTATTTCTCCGCGATCGAGAAGCCATGCCTTTGAAAGATGCTCTTGGCCTCAGGGCCTGCGAGAAACTCGACAAAGCTGCGCGCAGCCGCTTCATTCCTGCTGCCCTTGACCACCGCCATAGGATAGACGATGGGATCGTGCGATTGGCTGGGAGCCGTGGCAACAACACGCACCTTGTTTGAGATGAGCGCATCGGTCGCGTACACCAGGCCCGCATCCGCATTCCCTGTCTCAACGTAGGCAAGCACCTGGCGGACGTCCTTACCGAGCACAAGCTTGGCTTTCACGGGATCGAGCAGATGCAGAAAAGCGAGCGTCTGCTGTCCGTACTGGCCTGCGGGAACGCTTGCCGGATCGCCAAGGGCAATTACACGAACGCCGCTGCCCGTCAGGTCAGCAAAGCCATGCAGCCCGGAGCTGAGCGAAGCGATGAGCACCAGCGAATTGCGAAGCAGGTTGTGGCGCGTGCCCGCAACCACTAATCCCTTCGCTTCAAGATCGTCCATGGGCTTGGCCGCGGCGGATAGAAACACGTCCACCGGCGCGCCTTGATCGATCTGCGCGGCCAGCGTGCCGGATGAGCCAAAGTTATTGGCAAACTCGGTATTCGCGTGGCTTCTCTTGTACGCCGTCTCCACGTCGCCAATGGCATCCTTAAGGCTGGCCGCGGCTGAGACTGTGAGGCTGCCGCCCGCTTGAGCCTGGGCCGCGGGGTTCCGCATGGCAAACACGAATATCGAAAATGCGGCAAGCCGAGCCAACGCGGCCAGCAGCGTTCCGCACCCGCGCATCCTATGCATGGTAATCACATAGCCTCCTTGTGAAATGGACTGTTGCCGCAATCGGTTCCGGTAGAACCGATGTTTACACACGCCGCATAGTCCAGCAAAGTGTAGCCGGACAGCGCCGCAGATGCAGGCTAGAAAGGTAGCCGCACTGTAATTACCGTGGAGTGATTGTAGGTATGAAAGTGCGTGAGTGCGATCTGCTGGCCCACTCCAAAGGTGAGCCCCAATCGGCCAGGCGCGCCCTTTGCATCATGCACCAGCGGGATTCTGCCGATGATGATTCCCGGTGTTCCAAACGTAGCAGTCTTGCCGTCGTTGGCTCCGCCTTTGTAGAACGATGAGTTGCTCTCGAACTCAGGCCAGAAGAAGCGTGCAACGCCGCTCTTGGCAATCCGGTACTGCGCCGCGTTATTCCAGGTAATCGTATGCCCCAGGCCAACCGAGTTGGTTACTGGCAGCGATCCACCGGCCGTGGTTGTGAGAGCAAACCGGCCAAAGCCTTTTCCCATGGCGAGTGTCGGCGTCACAACTGCGCAGCAGCTGCCATTGCCGTTTTTGCCGGTGGGAATACTCGCGCCGAGAAATGCCGTCACAATCGCGTTGCCATGCTCCTCATTTCGCGAGAAGATGCGGCCCTTGGCAAGAAACGAGATGTCGCCGAATCCGTCCTTCTGGCCATTGGAGCGGTCAAAAAATGGAGGAATGTTCACGATGATCTCTGTATGCCGCTCCGGGATAAGCTCCAGCCCTTTGCCATTTCCGTAGTTCCACAGCGCATAACGCTTGGTGTTGTATTGGTGCAGAAAATCGGTGCGAATCTCCTGCTCGAGCCGCGGAGTGACCGTGACCAAAGGCGTGACCCAGTGCGGCTGCTCAGCCTGCGTCGCACTTACACGCGCTTGATAGCTGGCGATGAATGACCTCGACTGGCCGGAGAGCGTGCCTGCGGTGCCGCAGATGGCGATGCAGGCAAGCAGAGCAGAGTGGTAGCTTTTGAACATGTCTTCCTCCTGAAAGTGAATTGTGCCACAGAGTAGGGATGCCCCTTGCGCTCCAGAAACGACTTGCGGCGTTTGGGTGAAGGCGAAGGGTTCTGTTTTGTTTGCCGATGAATGTATTGTATGCATTACTTTGTCATTTTTGCAATCATTTTATCGGAGGCACCTAAATCTGCGCGCACAAGCGTGTGCACCGCGCATTACGAGGCTTCGCACTTGGCGCATCTGCGGCAACCGCACAGTATGATGATCAAAGAACGCGGTCAGCATGGGAGATCGGCTCTATGGAAGTGAATAACAATCTGGCGCAGTTACGGCAAAAGCGCGGCCTGTCAGCCGCGAAACTGGCATCGGCAATTGGTGTTAGCCGCCAGACGATTTATGCCATGGAGTCGGGCAGTTTTATCCCCAACACCGTGGTTGCGCTGAACCTTGCAAAGGCCCTCGCCGTAAAAGTCGAAGATGTGTATAGCCTTGAGAACGCGGCAGTGCACGCCCATATCGAAGAGGTTGAGATGTTGCCCGGTGGCTCAGAGCTTTGGCCGGGACAGCCTGTGCGGCTATGCCGCGTGGATGACCGCTTGATGGCGGCTTCTCCCGAGCCCGGCATCTGGAGTCTTCCTCTCGCCGACGCAGTGGCCACCCAACTGAACGGAGGCGGCAAGCGCGTGAAGGTTCAGGTTTTTGAAGATGAGATTGCGCTGGACAAGCGATTGCTCATCGCCGGCTGCGATCCAGGGATCACGATCCTCGCCCACCATCTCATGCGCGAGGGAGTTGAACTGGTGGTGGAGTACGCGAATAGCACGCGGGCACTCGATCTACTCAAAGAGGGTGCCGTTCATATTGCCGGCACGCACCTGCGTGACAGCAAATCCGGTGAGTCGAATCTGCCCGTTATCCGCAAGATGTTCCGGTCCAATTCCGTGGCCGTGGTTTCATTTGCGCAATGGCAAGCGGGCATCGTACTTGCCCGCGGAAATCCGAAGAACATTCGCGGAATAGACGATCTTGGCCGCAGCGACGTAAAGATTGCGAATCGCGATAAGGGCTCAGGATGTCGGCTCCTGCTGGACTCGCAGTTGCACAAAGCAAAGATCGCCGCAAAGTCCGTGCGTGGATACGACGAGATCTCCTTGGGACATCTGCCTGCAGCGAGGCGCGTGCGAGAAGGAGAAGCGGACTGCTGCCTGGCAACAAAATCCGCTGCGCTCGTGCTCGGCCTGGAGTTCATCCCGTTGGTGACGGAGCGCTACGATCTCGTGGTGCGGCGCAAACATTTAAAGCTTCCCCAGGTGACGGCGCTGTTTGAGACCCTGGGACGCGCGGCCTTCCGACGGGAGCTTGAGGGCAGCGGGGGATACGACGCCGCCAATGCGGGCGACATACTCTCGTAGGAAGCCCCACCATTCAAGCTTGATATTCTTTCTTGCCGATGCACGAAGATCCCAGGCAGGGACCTTCGTGCGTCGAACGTTGCGGTTACACCTCGAACGTGTAGATGCTCACGCTGATGGGTGGAACCTGCACTTTTTCAGGAAGCGAAGCCTGCTCGGTTTCAACGATCTTGATCACCGGCTCTTTGCCTGGTTCGTTTACGGCGGTCAGGCTCGGCGCAGCCACTTGCCGCAACTTGCCAGTGCCGCGCAACGTTACACCGCTGATTTGCGGAGTAAACTCCTGGCTTTCTTCCGTCGGATTCACGATAGACAGGATGAATTTCTTTTTGTCCGCGGAGAATGCCGCCAAAACATCGAGCGGATACGTAGGACTGCCGGTGGGTTTCGTCGGCATATCCACCAACGGTGTGCCGCTGGTGGATTGCTGAGGCGAAGTGCCATCGACCGCGACCGGCAGCGCGTTGGCAAAGTGCTCGCGCATGATCTTGAGGATCACGCCGTCCGCGGACATGCCCACGGCATCGCCAGTGGCGTCGGTCACGATCATGCCAAACGAGCCAGTGGGACAGGCAGCCTCAACCATATCGGAGTGACGGAAGACCTCATGCAGGAAAAGCGCAGCGGAGATGGGAGAGAGCATCCCTACCGGCCGCTGAAAACCTGCCCCACCCGCCGCTGAACGAAAGCGCGTGCCCCACTCGTCAAAGATGAACTTGAAGCTCTTGTTCTTCAACGACGGCATCGTTTCCGCGTACTTGTCCCATGCTTCAAACGCCATGCCGACACGGTTGGCCAGCCTGCGCGTTCTAAGCTGCAGCGGATCGTGAACATCCACAAAGAGCTGCGTGCCGGCGTCAAACGCTAGATCGGGATAACAATAGGTGTGCTCCGACAAATAGTCGATGTAGTCCGAGCCGTTCTTGAGCATCCATCCGTCAAAATCCTGCGTGCACATGAATTTGTAGGGCAGTGTGTCGAGCACCGGCGGCTGCCAAAAGTCCTTTGCAAATTGCTTGTTCTCCGCGGCGGTCCACGACTGCTCGCAGATGCTTGCGCCGGCCGAGGTGACCTTAATCTTCGGATCGACCTTCTTCATGGCTTCCACAAAGTAATTGTGCTTCACGCTGTACTGGTCCGCAGACATGTGGCCGTACTGCCAAAAGCCGTACATCTCGTTACCGATGGTCCAGAGGCGAATGTTGAATGGCTCGGGATGTCCATTCTCCGCGCGCAGTTTGCCCAGCCGCGTATTTACCGAGCCGTTGCAGTATTCCACTTCTTCGGCTGCAACGCGCGCTTCTCCAAAACCCGTGTCGACAGCTATATTGGGCTCGGCCCCAAGCAATTTGCAGAAGGTGATGAACTCATGAATGCCCACGTCGTTCGGCTCAATCATCGACGACCACATGGGAGCCACGCGCGGTGGGCGCTTGTCTATATCGCCGAGGCCGTCGTACCAGTCGTAGGCGGACACAAAGTTGCCTCCGGGCCACTTGGCCATCAGAAAGCCGATGCTCTTGAAGTGCTTCAGCATTCCGGCGTGAAATCCCTGCACATTATCGGCGGGCATCAGTGAAACGGTTCCCACGTGGAACGCGCCGCTGCCGGTGCCGACAATCTCCAGCCGCGCTTCCGCGGTATCCACAGGCGAGTCGAACTTGAGCGCGAACTTCTTGTACTCGCGGGTGAGCGGCGGAATCTGGATGGTCTTGGAGTCGCCCTGCCCCGCGCCCCACACCAGCCGAACCACAACTTTAGCCGTTGGCTCGCCGGCAAGATACACGCGGCCAATGTAAGACTTGTTCGCGCCCAGACGAATTCTGGATTGCTGAATGCCGCGCGGCTCCGCTCCGTTGAGCTTGATACGCGGACTGTGCTTGCCCACGAAAGGCCGCTCGGTATCCATCTCCACCGTGCCCGCCGCCCCAACCGGCCTGAAGGGCTCACCCCCAAAGCGGCGCATGAACGAGGCGCCCTGCGGTGGCGCTGCCTCCGCCGCCACAATCGCGCGGCAGAATTTTCTATCGGTCAGCATCTCGGCCCACACTCGCGTGGTGGCCGGCTCCATATAGCCCCCGAAAATCAGCGGAGAGACCGGCCCGCCCACCTTGGCCGCGTCAATTGATGCCTGGATGCTGCCGGTGGAAGCGGCGAACGCCGTCACGCCGTGCTGCATGAGTGCGGCGCTTGCCGCTGAAGCTGCGAGGAATTCACGTCGGTTCATTGTCATGCTTCTTTCTCCCTTATGTGGCCGGATTGCCAATGCTCGAAGCGTCACAAACTAAACAACAGCGGCGGCAAATACGCGCAAAGGCGCGGCTCCTGAATTTTTGAGTTGGATTTTGAGTGCGATTCGGAGCCGGTCAACATCCTACGTCCAAAGCGCGGCACTCGCAAGCGGGATTGTGGAGGATTTTTCCGCGCGGACAGCTCAGCGCAATCGCAGCTCAGACGATGAGCGCAGCCGCGACAACGAGAGCCTTGCAATACTCGATACGTACGCGATGAAGCCAGCACGAAGGCGCGGCATTACTCAGGGACGATCGGAAAATCATTCATCCACAAAATGACTACTCCGCAAGCATCACCGGTGCGCGCCACACCGCCGACTTCTGCGTTGCTGGATCGAGCACGGTGATCTGACAATCGTACTGGCCGCGCGGCAGCGAGCCGGTGTCGATATCAAAGTTGAACGACATCTTGTTGAAGTTGTTGCCCGCGGCTGGAGTGACCGCCGCCGGCTGTGTTTCATACACCTTTTTGCCGCCCTGGTAGAGCGTGACATAGGCGAAGAGCGGCGTGGGCGCCATTGTTGTCGCGGCTTGCGCTGAGGGCTCCTCTTGCGCTTTTTGTTTGTACGTCTGGAGATAGGCGTATATGTGATGCCCCGCGCCAAACACGCGCGTCACGCTGGGAATCAGCCGCTTGCCGTCTTGAACCAGCGGATCGACCGCAACCTCTTTCGCGCGATCCTTGGTCTTTTCCGTTTCGCTGATCGCGTCTTTCAAATCCACGCGCTGGCTGCTCAGCACCACGGCGCTAATGGGGACACGCTTCAATTCCTTATTCAGATTTGGAATCACAAACGTGGTTTGATAGGTGCCAATACGGCCCGTTTCGTCGTCGCGCGCCAGGAACTTGATTGAGTATTTGCCCGGCAGCAGCGTAAAGCCGGTGTCGTACTCGATGGGCCGCTTGGCAAGCTCGGCGGCTGTTTGATCTGACAGCTTCATGTTCTTGTTGTCGCGGACATTCGACACCGTGGTGCCGCCAACCAGATCCTTCACCTCGCCCACAAAATCCATGCGCGTGTATTGAGCGCCGCCGCGCTTGGCCAGCGCCAGTTCGCGGCCCGGAATCTTAACGATGATGGGAACAAAATAC
>CAYZVG010000168.1:0-6832 GCA_964481595.1 uncultured Occallatibacter sp.
GGTCTCGACTACTCCGCCGCCGACGCCGCGCAGGACCAGGGCCCCTCGCTCATCCATCGCAAGCACCTTATCTTCGCCGTCGTTGCGCAGTTCCTCTATGTGGGCGCGCAGGTCAGCGCATGGAGTTACATGATCCCCTACGTGATGGCCTATACCAAAACCGCTGAGCGCAACGCCGGCTACATGCTCACCGGCACGCTGGTCGCCTTCACCATCGGCCGCTTCTTCTCCACCTGGCTCATGCGCTTCGTCTCGCCCTCACAGCTTCTCGGCGTCTTTGCTGTCATCAATGCCACGGTCTGCACCGTAGCCTTCCTCCATCCCGGCTGGTTGGGCGTTGGGTGTCTGGTCGTCAACAGCTTCTTCATGTCCATGATGTATCCCACCATCTTTGCCCTTGGAGTAAAAGGCTTGGGCTCTCGCACCAAGACCGGCGGCGCGTGCATCGTCATGGCCATCGTCGGCGGCGCGGCCATCACGCCAATCATGGGAAAAATCAGCGACCTGTTCGGCGTCAACCACGGTTATCTGGTGCCCGCCGTCTGCTTCGTCGGCGTAGCCCTCTACGCCTGGTTCGGCTCCCAACCCAGCGAGGAGCAATCAACCCAACCCGCCTGAGCCCAGTCTCGGTAATCTTTCTAAACCATGATGAGGGTGCCCGGTCCCTCGCTTTTGGGGACCGGGGATACACACTACTCGGCCACGACAGGATTCACGAGTTCGCCAAGCCCTTCGATCTTCACCGTCACCGTTTCGCCCGCTTTCAGCCAGCGCTGCGGCGTGCGGCCCATGCCAACGCCTCCAGGCGTTCCGGTTGAAACAACGTCGGCGGCCAGCAGCGGCGTGATAGACGAGATGTATTCAATCAACTCCGGCACTTTGAAGATCAGCTCGCGCGTGTTCGACGCTTGCAGCGTCTCGCCATCGATCGTGAGGCCGATCGCAAGCGCGTGCGGATCGGCAATCTCGTCTGTGGTCACAATCGCCGGTCCCATCGGACAGAAGCTGGGAAAGCTCTTGCCCAGTGACCACTGCGAGGTGGCGAACTGCACATCGCGCGCGCTCACGTCGTTCACGATGGTGAAGCCATACACGTGCTCGCGCCACGCTGCAGCGGGAATCCTGTAGCCGCCTTTGCCGATAACAAACGCCAGTTCGGCCTCGTAGTCCGGTTGCTTGCAGTTCTTCGGCACCACAATGTTTTCGCCAGGCCCAACAATCGCCGTGCTCATCTTGAAGAACACCACCGGAACCTTGGGCAGCGGCAGCTTCGCCTCCAGCGCATGATCGCGATAGTTCAGTCCAATGCCAAACACGCGCGGCGGATTGGCAAGCGGCGCATGAAGCTTAACGTCGCTCAACTTGTAGGCAGCGTACGCGCCGGCCTTGGCATACTCGCCTGTCTTATGCGTGGTGGTGAATCCAGCGGCAATCACTGCGGCCGTATCGGCAAAGCCCGCGCTCGCAAGATCGACGACGAGGTTGGCCTCCTGCATCAGCGAACCGGGCCGCACCTTACCGTCGGCCGTTGAGAACGAAACCAGATGCACGAGTCACCTCCGCAGATTGTGAGCGCAGTTCTACTTTGCGCGCGCTGCTGCAATGATATCGAGATACGCCTTGGCCGTCTCGGTGATCGTCTCCGGCTTGCCCGCTTCAATCGCCGCTAGATTCACCAGGTCCGATCCAACGCCCAGCGCGCGCGCGCCGGCCTTGATAAAGCTCTCTGCCGTTTGCAGAGTTACGCCGCCGGTGGGAATCAGCTTGAGATGCGGAAACGGCGCAAGCAGCGACTTGAGATAGCTCGCACCGCCCATCGCCGAGCAGGGAAAGATCTTCACATAATCCGCGCCAGCATTCCACGCGGTGATGGCCTCTGTGGGCGTAAGCGCGCCGGGGCAGGAGACCTTGCCGTTCTTCCGCGTCTTCGCAATCACTTCGGGATGCAGGCTGGGGCTCACGACAAACTCCGCGCCGGCATCGATGGTCGCCTGGCACTGATCGGCGGTCGTCACCGTGCCCGAGCCCAGCAGCAGTTCATCGCCAAAGTCCTTCTTGAGCTGCTTCAATAGGTCTACGGCTCCCGGCACGGTCATGGTCACCTCGACCACCGTCACGCCGCCGGCCATCATGGCGTCCACCACGCGGCGGCCTTGTTCAATGCTCTTCGCGCGCAATACGGGAATCAGTCCGACGCGTTCGATTGTCTCTTGCGTTGTTTCGGCCATACGTTCCTCTCAGCGTGCGCTTGCTACCGCGCAATGCGGGCAGAGCCGCCTTTGATGATGCGTTCAACTTCAGCGAGTGTGGCCATGCTGGTGTCGCCGGGAGTAGTCATGGCCAGAGCGCCATGCGCAACACCGCAGCGCACCGCCCATTCAATACCTTTGCCGGCGAGCAGACCGTAGATCAGCCCGGAAGCAAAGCTGTCGCCACCGCCCACGCGGTCAAAGACTTCAATGTCGCGCTGCGGCACATGCACAATCTCGCCATCGCAGAGCGCAATTGCGCCCCAGCCGTTGTTGGTGGCGCTGTGTACGCTGCGCAGCGTGCTGGCAATGACTTTCAAGTTGGGATAGAGGCTGGCCACCTCGCGCAGCATCTCGGAGTAGCCTTCGATGGGCAGTTCGGCAAAGTCTTCCGTCACGCCTTTGATCTTGACGCCGAGCATCGCGGAGAAATCTTCTTCGTTTCCCAGCAGCAGATCGACTTTGCGGACGATCTCGCGATTCACTTCCTGCGCCTTGGCCTTGCCGCCGATGGACTTCCAAAGGGAATCGCGGTAGTTCAAGTCATAGGAGACGGGGGTAGAGTATTTGCGCGCCGCGTCCATGGCTTCGACGGCGACTTGTGCGGTGGATGCCGAGAGCGCGGCGAAGATGCCGCCGGTGTGGAACCAGCGCGCCCCGTTTGCCGGGCCAAAGACCGCGTCCCAGTCGAAGTCGCCTGATTTTACCTGGCTGATGGCGGTGTGGCCGCGGTCGCTGCACCCGGCTGCTGCGCGCACGCCAAAGCCGCGCTCGGTAAAGTTGAGCCCGTTGCGCACTGCGCGGCCTACGCCGTCGTATGGCACCCACTTGAGCAGGGAAGTATCCACGCCGCCCTGCAGAATCAAGTCTTCAATGAGACGGCCAACCGCGTTGTCGGCGAGAGAGGTGGCAATGGCGGTGCGGAGACCAAAGCAGCGTCGCAGGCCGCGGGCCACGTTGTACTCGCCGCCACCCTCCCACACCTGAAACTGCCGCGTCGTGTGAATGCGCCCCACCCCAGGGTCCAGACGAAGCATCACTTCGCCCAAGCTCAGGCAATCCCAATGGCGGGTAGAATCTGGAACGTTGATATTATTCATAACCACAATTAATTTATCGCATCGAGCCTTCCGGTGGCCTGTGACTCAAAATACAAGGGCTATCATTCGGCTATTCGAACATCGTCGACTGGCGTAGCGGCCATGCCGGGTGCGGCGATTCCGTATTTTGCATCGAGGAAATCCTGCAGTTCGACGGGAACAATGGCTGACAGTTCCTGCCAGGTGAGCACCTTCAATCGAACGCGCAACTCCGCACTCTTCACTGCGGCCATTACTTGAAACCACTGTTCGCGAAGATCAAGCCGCCGAGCATCATGAATCACACAGAAGCTCGATTGCGATGCGTAGGCTGCGAGCACATTGCGAATGAGTTGATAGCTTGAGTAGCCACGCTCGCTTGGCAGTGTGGAATTGAATTCAAGCGCAGCAGCGAACGATGCGGACGATTCGTTCATCGCAGCTGAATTCATCAGGCCTTGCTCAGTTGTATCGATCAGGCTTTCCTGCTCCTGCGAGTAGGCTTCAGGAAATTCAAATGGCTGCTTGCGCCGCACGGTTGGCAACTGAACAACCGGCAGCAGTTCGCGGTCGAAGACTTCGTCAAAGCCGCGGTAGGACTCGACCAGACGCGCCTCGCGGGTTTGGAAATCTGCTTCGGTCAGTTTGGCTTCGACCAGCAGCGAACCCCAACGCATGTCCACTTCTGTTCGATCGAAGCGGCCGTTGGCAAAGGGTACGCGCGCCTTCCAGCCGAAGACGGGTGACGTTGTTTCTTCCACGCCCAACGCGCTTCGCACTGCAGCTGAGTTCACTACTGCGGGCGTGCAGAAAACATTCATCAGCAGTGCATCGGAACTCATAGAGGAGTCAAGCTCGCGCCAGCGTCTGGGAGGATTCAGATCGAGCTTGGGAAGACTTCGCGCTCCTTGCGCATGAACTTTGTCGAAACGCCTGAGCCACTGCGGATTGGCGCGGATCGCTTGATATGCCGGATCGAAGAAGTTCCCGTGCCGGTCGCCTTCCGGCGCGTAAACAATGACAGGAGGATTGCCGTAGCTTTCAACATGCAGGCGTCCGCAAGCGTACACACGATTGCGCGCGCCAAGCTCCAACCGGAGTTGGGTTGCATACCTGCTGGCGTTCGCATTCATACCGAGCAGATTACACTGGAGCGCACGTCACGCAATCACGGGCACGTCTGAAACCCCGGCTGTTCCAAAGATGCGGCGGTAGCGCGCCACCTCAGCGGGTTCACCGAGCGCTTTTGCATAATTGTCCGAGAGCTTGACGGCGGGTTTGCCTTCGGCATCGCTGAGTTTGCACACCAGGCTTACGGGGTCAAAGCCTTCATCGCCTTGTGGGTTGCAGCCGCGAAAATCGTTGGTAAGCAAAGTGCCCCAGCCGGCGCCAAAGCGAATGCGCGGATCGGGAACCCACTTGGTCTCGTCGAGAAAGTCGCCTGCATTGCGAAAGCTGCCTGGCGAAGCGCCGTTGCGGATGATGCCCGCAAAGTACGCATGAAGGCTCAGTATCTGATCCACATCGAGAGCGTCGGAAGCGATGAGCCGCTTGCGGCGCGGGTCGCGGCCGCGCCGTTCAAGCCACGCAATGTACTCGTCGCCGGCGATCTTCGGATCTTTGCTGTCGACACGCTGGCCGGTCCAGTCTGCCACCCAATCGGGCGCGTTTTCGAGGAATTGTGTAGTCCCAAAGGTGTCGGGAAGCAGAATCAGCAGCTCATGTCCATAACTCTGCTGCCACAGATCGAGAAACCGATATTGCGCGGACTTCAGCTCTTCGTCATCGGTGGCCATTGCGGCCATAGCCATAGGCAACTCGTGCGCATTGGTGCCGATGGCCTCAAGATCGTGTTTGTAGGCGAGGTAGGTGTTCGAACTGCCGGCAAAGCCTTCGCCGAGCATGTCGTTGATGGCATTCACGACGTACTCGTGCCACAGAAAGCTATGGCGGCGGCGCGTGCCAAAGTCGCTAACGCTCAGGTTGGGCACGCCGCGCATACGCGCCAGCTTCTCCCAAAGGCGGGTTTTGGCTCGGGCATAAAGAATGTCGAGCTCAAACTCGCTGAGCCGCTTCATACTGGCACGAGTCTTCAGCTCGTCCACGATGGAGAGAGCGTAAATCTCCCACATCGTCGTTTCAGTCCAGAGGCCGCTGAAGCGGAGAACGATTTGACCATCTTCTTCAGACAGTTCGTATTCAGAGAGACGGAAATCGTATTCGAGCCAGTGGAGAAAGGCCGGCTCAAATATGCCGCGGTGGCCATAGAATGTGTTGCCGGCCAGCCAAATGAGTTCGGATTTGTGAAAGCGCAAGTGCTTCACTTCTTCAAGCTGCTCGCGCACGTCATCGAGGCCGATAACCTGAGCCAGGCGCACCGATGTAGTGCGGTTGGAGAGGGTGAATGTGGTGCGGACGCGGGGAAAGTTCTTCCAGATAAACTGCAGCATCAGCAGCTTGTAAAAGTCCGTGTCGAGCAGAGACCGCGTGATGGGGTCGAGCTCCCAGTTGTGGTCGTGCGCGCGCCTGGCGAAGTTGATGATCACAGATGAACCAACTGTAATTGACGGCGCTGCTTGTTTCAAAACGCGCTGTGCAGTACGACTCTATGTATTCGCCGTTCCCATCCAGCGGTAGATCGAGCAATCTTCCCAGATGGTTACGGCGTATTCGCCGTCGGGTTGATTGGCCATGATTTTATGATCGGCGATGGCGTCGGCCCGCGTGCGCCGCACCTCTCCGTCAAACAATCGTTCGAAGCCCGGCTGCTGCCGGATCGCTACGTCATGCTCATTGTTTACGTAGAGGATGTCGAGTTGCCTCTCGCGCCGGGCAAAGCTGCGGCTCCATAACTTGAGCAGCTTGCGCATAACGGCTGCGCCAAAAGGATTAAAGAGAAAGACGACGCATGGGCCCTGCGGTAGCTCGAACTCCGCGGCATCGCGGCAGACCATGCGCATAGACGTGCGGGCGCGGCCGGCAGCACGCCACAAGGCCATGTTACGTCTGCCGATCCTGGCAAGGGTTGGATTCAGCTCGACGCCAATTGCAGCGCGGAATGGATACTCCGATGCCAGCAGCAGCGCGCGCCCCATGCCTGCGCCTAAATCCACGAACGTGAATTCATCGATCGGCGCGACAGGTTTCGTTCTGCGCCAGCGCACGATCATTTCGCGAAAGACCGAAGGAGCCACACCGAAGTAGGCGGTGTTGTGCCGGTCGGCTCGATGCCCGCTCTTGAGGTTGCGGCCGGCGATCAGCCCGCTCGTCCTGACGCCGAACTCCAGGTCAAACGGGTGCCGCGTGTAGCCGTCTTTCACGGCAAGGCCCGGCAACAGGCGGCGCTTCTTCACAGCTTCGATTCCTTGTTTATCTTTCACCGCTTTTGAAAGTACCACGCGCGGGCTTATATGGAACTGGTCCACGCTTGGATTCTCGTAGTGCGTTCCCCGGGTGACAGGGGCGGTTGGTTCGGGGTAGGCTAAAGGGATACCGACGAGCGAG
>CAYZVG010000169.1:0-6793 GCA_964481595.1 uncultured Occallatibacter sp.
AGTTCTGGCGGCTGCCGCTGGGCGACGAGTACGCCGAGATGATCAAGAGCGACATCGGCGACATCAAGAACACCGGCGGACGCTGGGGCGGCGCAAGCACGGCGGCCGAGTTTCTGCACACCTTCGCCGAAGACACGCCGTGGATTCACCTCGACATTGCCGGCGTAGCCTGGGTTGAGACTGCGCAGCCCTACATCGCCAAGGGTCCCAGCGGCATCGCCATGCGCTCCATTGTGGAGTGGGTCCGCAGCTTCCAGTAGCTCGCAGCGCCATGGCATCCGCGCGGCCTGTGCCGCGCGGATGCCATTTTTGTTTTTGTTTCGATCTCTCCCACAAAAACTCATTGAAATTTCCTTATTGCGGAAAACCGCAATCAAGTTGCGCTCTTCCACGCCGATGAACGCCGTGTAGGGGTTTGTTTTACCTATGCCCGGAACGGTGGTGCATTCGGGCGGCGAGCGAGCGGGAGCAGGCTTGGCTCTTGAGGAGTATCCATGATGAATCGCGCAGAGTTGCTTGATTCCGCGCTGGACAGTCTTCCAGAGGGGATAGCGTTGTTTGACGATGAGGGAGAAGTGGTTTTCTGGAACCATGCCGCCGAGATGATCACCGGCTACGCGGGCTCGGATGTCGTGGGCCGGCCGGTTCCGCATGGTCTGGAGCCGCTTGCGCCGGAGAGCAGGTACAAGTCGATCGAGGAAGCGCAGGCCGGGCGCGGTGTGCTCATCAATGCGCGCCACAAGCTTGGCCACCAGATGCGCACCATCACCCGCGCATTGGTGCTGCGCGACGGGCTGGGTGGCCGCATCGGTATGGCGGCGGTGTTTCATCCGGCCGCATCGGTGGACGCGCTGCCGCACGGCGCAACCGGCGGCGACGAGGCCGTGGGCTTAAGCCAGGCAGAGTTGCAGGAGCATCTGCAAGCCGAGTTCGAGGACTTTGCCGGCGGAGGTGCTCCGTTCGGAGTGCTGTGGATCGTTGTGGATCAGGCCGCTGAGCTGCGCAAGACGCGCGGAGTGGGCGCATGCGAGGACATGATCGAAAAGGTGCAGCGCGCTATGGCGCAGGGCATCCGATCGACGGAGCTGTTTGGCCGCTGGGGCGATGACGAGTTTCTTGTTGTCTCGCACGAGCACACACCGGAGATGCTGGCCGCGCACGCGCAGGTGCTCGCTGGCCTGGCGCGGACGGCGGACTTCAGGTGGTGGGGCGACCGGATCTCGATCACGGTGAGCATCGGTGCCGCGCAGGCCTCCCGCGAAGTGGATGAAGGCTTGGCGCAACTGCTGGAGCGCGCCCAGAAAGCGATGGAAGCCAGTACCCGGGTGGGGGGCAACCGCATCACGCCAGCCACAGGAGGTCGTTAATGCTGGCCATCGTTGGAATTCTGCTGGTCTTTTGCGCGGTGATCGGCGGCTTTCTCATGGAGAAGGGGCATTTGGCTGTCCTGTTGCAGCCGGCCGAGCTGCTGATCATTGCCGGAGCGTCATCCGGCACGCTGCTGGTGGCCAATCCTATCTACATCATCAAAGGCGTGCTCGCTGGACTTTCCGGCGTCTTGAAGGGATCGGCATTTACCAAGCAGCGCTACTTGAACACGCTGAAGATGATGTACCAGTTCCTGAACAAGGTGCGCAAAGAGGGGCTGCTCTCAGTGGAGATGGACGTGGAGAAGCCGGCGGAAAGCGCGCTGTTTAAGAACTACCCGGATTTTCTCAAGGACCATCACTCGATGGATTTTCTGTGCGACACGCTGCGCACGGCCATCACCGGCGGCGTTGAACCGTTCGACATGGACCAGATGATGGAGCTGGACATGGAGGTTCATCATC
The DNA here is from genome assembly GCA_964481595.1 of uncultured Occallatibacter sp. Lineage (GTDB taxonomy): Bacteria > Acidobacteriota > Terriglobia > Terriglobales > Acidobacteriaceae > Telmatobacter. The sequence goes on from CAYZVG010000169.1 coordinate 1,833, forward strand.
ACGCGGCGATGCAGCCGATCGACGCGCTGTCGACGGTGGCCGACGCGCTGCCCGGTCTGGGCATTGTGGCAGCGGTGCTCGGCGTGGTCATCACCATGGGCGCGCTGGGCGGACCGCCGGAAGCGATTGGCGAGAAGGTGGCTGCGGCGCTGGTGGGCACGTTTCTGGGCATCCTGCTTTGCTACGGCGTGGTTGGTCCGGTGAGCGCGAACATGCGCAAGACCGCGGACGAGCACAACGAGTATCTGCATGTGCTGCGAGTGCTGCTGTTGTCGTTTCTGAAAGGCTCGGCGCCAATGATTGCGATCGAGATGGGCCGCCGCGCGATTCCCGCGCATGTGCGGCCGAGTTTTGACGAGATGGAGAAGAACTGCAAGGGCAAGCTCGACACCGTTGAAGCGGCGGCGGTTGCGGCCTAGGCGGAGAAGGCAATCGTGGACAAACGCAGCGCAGCGGCAAAGACCCAACCGATCATTGTCATTAAGAAAGTCGTCGGGCACGGCGGCCATCATGGCGGCGCGTGGAAGGTGGCCTACGCGGACTTTGTGACCGCGATGATGTCGCTGTTCATCGTGTTGTGGCTGATGGGGTCCAGCGAAAAAGTAAAGAAGGCGGTGGCAGGATACTTCAACGACCCCAAGGGCACCGGCAGCCTGATGGGAACCACGATGACCGGCACCGGCGAGACGATCTCTGCCGCGAACGCCCAGAACCTGCAAAACCTGAAGGAGAAGCTGGAGCAGGAGATCAAGGCCAAGAAAGAACTGGAAAAACTGTCAAAGCAGATTGAGATAACGATTTCTCCGGAGGGGTTGCGCATCGAGCTGATCGAAGACAAGAACGGCACCTTCTACCAGAGCGGCAGCGCACAGTTGAGCGAGAGTGGGCAGGAGCTACTCTCGCTGCTGGCGGCGGAGTTAAAGACGCTACCGAATTCTCTGCTGATCGAAGGACATACCGATGCCACGCAGTACTCGACAGACGCGAGCTACAGCAACTGGGAGCTTTCTGCTGACCGTGCAAATGCGGCGCGCCGATTGATGCAGCAGCATGGCGTTCGGCAGGATCAGGTGACGCAGGTGCGCGGATATGCCGACCAGTTTCTGCGCGTGAAGAATAATCCGTACGATCCATCGAACCGGAGGATTTCGATTCTGGTGAAGAATGCTCCGGACGGAACCGCGCCGGTGATTCACAACGCGGCGGTTGTGGATGGCGGCGCAGGCGCGAAGACCCAGCAGGCCGTGCAAGGCGGCGGTAAGCAGGCAAGCCCGCCGGCTGCGGCTCCCGCGCAGAGCACAAAGGCCCCGGCAGTCGCGGACAAACCGGCTGCGGCTTCCGCAGAGAGCGCGAAGGCTCCCACTGCCGCGGCCAAGCCTGCGGCGGGCGCAGCGCTGATGAGTAAACTGACGAGCTTGTTCCCCGCGAAAAAGAAGTAGCCGGCCGTTACGCGCACGCCGATACCGCAACCGCAATTCCAATGAAACAGGCGCGCAGGGCCTGCGCGCGGCGCACGGCGATGTGACGGCGGTTTGTACTCAAAGCGGAGCGATAGTGTAGTCTGGTTTGCGGATTAAGATATCGTTTTCTTGAGGTGCGTTTTTTATGACCATCGTTGCCGGAGTAGACTATGGCACGCTCAGCGTTCGTGTAACTCTCGTCGATAGCAAGAAGGGCCCGATCGGAACCGGATCGGCCTCGTACCCTCTGCACCGCAAGCATGAGGATCCGGATTTTGCCACGCAGTCGCATGCTGACCAGATGGCCGCGCTGGTGACCGCGATGCGCGAAGCGCTGAAAACGACCGGCGTAAAGGGCGAAGACGTGGCGGCCATCGCCGTGGACACAACCGGATCGAGCGTGATTCCGGTGGGCGAGGGGCTGGAGCCCCTGGACGATTACTACCTTTGGTGCGATCACCGCGCCCATGCGGAAGCGCAGGAGATTACCGAAAAAGCGCACAAGCTGGGCTTCGAGGGCATCCAGTGGTGCGGCGGTACTTACTCGCACGAGTGGGGCTTCTCAAAGCTGCTGCATTGGCTCAGGCACAATCCCGATAAGCGCGACAAGATGGTGACGGTGCTGGAGCATTGCGACATGGTTGCTGCGACCTTGAGCGGCATTACGCGCCCTGAGGACCTGAAGCGCAGCATCTGCGCCATGGGCCACAAGTGGATGTGGAATCCCAAGTGGGGCGGGCTGCCGCCGGAGAGCTTCCTGGTTGCGGTCGATCCGCTGTTGAAGGGCATTCGCGAGAAGATTGGCGGCGAGTACCTGACCAGCGACAAGATCGCCGGGCACCTTTCGCCGAAGTGGGCCGCGGAACTGGGCCTGAAGGCCGGCATTCCGATTCCCGTGGGCGCGTTTGACGCGCACTGGGACGCGATCGGCGGCAACTGCAAGGAAGGCGACGTGGTCAACGTCGTGGGCACTTCCACTTGCATCATCGCCATGGCCAAGAAGACGGAACTGGTGCCGGGCGTGTGCGGCGTGGTGCCGGGCAGCGTGCATCCGCAGTTCACCGGCATTGAGGCGGGACTTTCCGCGGTCGGCGACATTTTTGAAGGCATTGCGCGGCGCGCGGCAACCACCGTGGCCGCGCTCTCTGAAGGGCTGGATGCCTACAAGCCCGGACAGACCGGGCTGCTCCGGTTGAGCTGGGACAACGGCGATCGCACGGTGCTTGTAAATCCCGAACTGGGCGGAGTGACTCTGGGCTGGAATCTGGTACACACTGCGCAGGACGAGCTGTTTGCCGCTATCGAGGGAACCGCGTTCCATACGCGCATCATCCTCGAGCGGATGGCCGAGCACGGCGTGCCGATCAACCGCGTAATCAACGCGGGCGGCATTCCGCAGAAGAACGAAGTGCTGAACCACGTCTATGCCAACGTGCTGAACAAGCCGGTGCTGGTGCCGGCGGGAATCCCGACGAGCCTGGGCTCGGGCATCTTTGCGCTGCTGGCGGCCGGGGCATACAAAACGATTGAAGAAGCGCAGGCCGCCGTTTGCCTGCCGCTGCGCACCGTGGAGCCGGATGCAAAGGCTGCGGCGGTGTACGAGAAGCTGTACCAGCTTTATCGCGATGTGTACTTTGCGCTGGGAACCAGAGACGCAAAGCCTGTTGCCTTGGGCCAGGTGCTTCCGGAACTGCGCAAGATTGCAGCCGGACAGCGGAAGGCCTGATAGACATGAAGCAAAAAGCTACAGCCCCTTCCGAGGAAGGGGCTGTAGCTTTTTGCATTGAACTTTTGTGCTGGCGCTAACCGGCTTTTTCAAGCAGGCAGGGCGACAGGTCGCGGCGCTCCACCATATCGCTGGTGATTTCCAGATCGCGGACGCGCTTGTTTGAGGGCAGGTGATACATCAGGTCGAGCATCAGCTCTTCCAGGATCATGCGCAGGCCGCGAGCGCCCACCTTGCGGGCCAGGGCTTCGCGGGCAACGGCGCAAACGGCGTCCTGGGTAAAGTGCAGGCGGACATTCTCGAACTCGAACAGCCGCTGGTACTGCTTAAGGATGGCGTTCTTGGGCTTGGTGAGGATCTCGATCAGCGCTGCCTCATCGAGCTCGTCGAGGATGCCCATAACAGGCAGGCGGCCGACAAACTCCGGGATCAAGCCGTACTTGATAAGGTCTTGCGGCTCGGTTTTACGGAGCAGTTCGGTATCGCGGTGCGAGCGGGTAGGGGACGCTTCGGCATCCGTCTCAACGGCCTTGAAGCCGAGAGCTTTTTTGCCGATGCGGCGACCGACGACACGTTCTAGGCCTACAAATGCGCCGCCGCAGATGAAGAGAATGTTGGTGGTGTCGACAGCGGTGAACTCCTGGTGCGGGTGCTTGCGGCCGCCCTGCGGAGGAACGTTGGCCACCGTGCCTTCAAGAATCTTGAGCAACGCCTGCTGCACGCCCTCGCCGGAGACATCGCGCGTGATGGAGGGGTTCTCGTCCTTGCGGCCGATCTTGTCGATTTCGTCGATGTAGATGATGCCCTGCTGGGCGCGGGTGACGTCGCCGTCTGCGGCCTGCAGCAGCTTGAGAATGATGTTCTCGACATCCTCGCCCACGTAACCGGCCTCGGTGAGTGTGGTTGCGTCCACAATCGCGAAGGGCACGTCGAGCATTTTGGCCAGCGTATGCGCCAGCAGAGTTTTGCCGGAGCCGGTGGGGCCGATGAGCAGGATATTGCTCTTGGCCAGCTCGACCTCATTGTTGCGCAGCCGGTTCATCTGGATGCGCTTGTAATGGTTGTAAACGGCGACGGCGAGCTTCTTCTTGGTCTGGTCCTGGCCGATGACAAAGTCGTCGAGGAAGCCTTTCACTTCCTGCGGCTTGGGCAGATGGCCGGCGGCAGTGGCAGGAGTGGCTTCGCTTCGGTCGTCCTCGAGGATCGAGTTGCAAACGGCGACGCACTCATCGCAGATGTAAGCGCGAGGGTAGTCGCTGGGCGACGAGATCAACTTGGCAACGGCGTCCTGCGACTTATGGCAGAACGAGCAGCGTAATGCTTCTTCGGGTCCCGTGCGCGGTTTCATGGTTTTAAACTCCCTCTCGTCTTGCTCGTCGATCTCATTCCATTTGCGGTTTGGTACGTCTACGTACGCGGCCGGTCAATGATCTCGTCAACGATCCCGTATTCCTTGGCCTGTTCCGCGTTCATGATAAAGTCGCGCTCCACGTCGCGCTCGATGCGGTCGAGCGGCTGACCTGTATGGTGCGCCATAAGGGTGTTGGTGATCTCGCGGATGCGCAGAATCTCGCGCGCGTGAATATCGATGTCAGTTGCCTGGCCGCTGAGTCCGCCCATCGACGGCTGATGGATGAGGATGCGGGAGTTGGGCAGTGCGAACCGCTTGCCTTTGGTGCCGGCAAGCAGCAGAAACGCACCCATGCTGGCCGCCTGGCCTATGCAGTAGGTGACCACGTTGTTCTTGATGAACTGCATGGTGTCGTAAATGGCCA
>CAYZVG010000170.1:0-6785 GCA_964481595.1 uncultured Occallatibacter sp.
GGCAAAGTTCGACTCTTCCCAGTGGTAGCTCGCGGCGTCTTTGCCAAGCTTTGGCTCCAGAATCAGCGGCCACAGCGCGCGCCGCGCCTGCGTCACCAGCGAGGCCGCCGCCGAGTCGGCCGTCAGCTTGCCATCCCAAATGCGCATCAGGTCCGCGGCCTGGCGCAGGCGGGCGTCCACATCGGCGGTGTGGTCGATGGCGTAGGCCAGCCGCTGCCCAAACTCCTGGTCCATCTCGCTGTAGATGTCGGTTTGCGCGGCGAGCATGTCTTTGGGCGCAAGTCCGTTGCGGCCTTCGAGCATTTTGTAGATCCGCTCAATGCGATACGGTTCAACCCACTCGTTGGTAATGGTGTATTTGCTGTCGCCGGTGGTCACGCGCGAGTTGGCCGTGGCCAGAAAGCCCGAAGGCGGATCGACTGAGCTGGGCATCTCGTCGAAAGGAATGTAGCCCTGCCACTCATGATGGTCGTCGTCGGCCGCATGGGCAACGGGCCTGTCAAAAATGACTCCCAGATGGGGGATGACTCCCGGAGTGGGACCGGCCATAACGCCCGGATTCTGACCGGCTGCCGCGACGGTCGCAGGGGGCGCGGTCTTTCCGGGCCGGAAGGGGATGCGGCCCACGGCGTAATAGGCAATGTGGCCCCGGTCGTCGGCGTAGACGATGTTCAGCGTGGGCCAGCACCAGTCGGCGAGCGCGCTTGAAAAATCAGTCCAGTTCGCCGCGGTATTCAACCGGTAGACCGGCATCGAATTCAGAGCCGTGTCGTAGAGCGTCCACTTGAGCGCAACCGGCGCGCTGTCCTTTGTCAGGATGGGGTTGAGCAGCGGCCCGTGCCCGGTGGATTCAACATCGAGCGCAACGTCGCGGCCGCCGCGCACCTTGATGACCTCGCGATCGATGGCCAGCGGTTTCCATGTGCCATCGTCGGCCTCGTAGTTTCCCTGGCCGTCGAGTTTTTCTTCGTAAAGATCCTGCACGTCGCCCATCAGCGCGGTAATTCCCCAGGCCACGTGCTCGTTGTGTCCGGCAATTACAAAAGGCATGCCGGGAATGGTTACGCCCGCGGCATGAAATCCCGGCGCGCTCAAATCGGCCATGTACCAGATGTTCGGCACCAGCAGGTCAAGGTGCATATCGTTGGCCAGCAGCGGCTTTCCACTGGCGGTGTGTGCGCCTGCAATCACCCAGTTGTTTGAGCCCGGCCTGCAACCATCGCAGGTGCGCAGGCCCAACTGCTCAAGCAACTCATTCCGGTTATCGAGCACGCCGGGCTGCAGGCGTTCCATGGGCGCGGCGCTTGCCGTGGAAGGCTCGTCTTCATCGTCGTCATCATCGTTTGTGGAAGGAGGCGGCTCGGGATGCGGTTGGCTCAGGTCGAGCAGAATTCCCGTCGGCGGGTGGTCGCGCCACGAGCCCACCGGGTACAGATCGGATTCGAGCTTCGGGTTGTGAAGGTCGGCAGCGATGCGCGCGCGAGAGAGCTTGGTGGGCCAGTGCTCGTCAAGCATCTGCACCACCATCAGCCCTACGCTGATTGAGTCGACGCCGGTCCACGGCTCCGGCTTGTAGCCGAGCAGCTTGAACTCCGCCGGCAGTGTGCCCGCGCTCTGGCTGGCCTCGATGAAGAGGTTCACGCCACGCGCGTAGTCGTCGAGCCGTGCACGGTCGGCCTCGGGCAGGCTCGCATACATCCGCTGTGCGGTTCGTTTAAACTGCAGCACCCGCTGGGTCTCATCCTGCTTTACTAGCGAAGGGCCCAGCACCTCGGCCAGCTCGCCACCGGCGTTGCGGCGGTACATGTCCATCTGCCACAGCCGGTCCTGCGCCGTCACATAGCCCTGCGCCACCAGCATGTCGTCTTGGGTCGCCGCGTCAATGTGCGGAACGCCGTGCCCGTCGCGCCGCACGGTAACCGGAGCCGAAAGCCCGGCAACCTGCACGTCGCCATCGAGCACCGGCAGCGCGGCTTTTTCTGCCGAGCGCAGCCATAGCGCGCCGATTGAAAAGCCGATGAACGCCAGCGCCAGCAGCACGCCGGCCAGCCAAAGAACAATCCGCGCCCTGCGATGCTTGCGCTTGCGGGAGAGGCTCTGTGCGCGGTCTTCCCGCGTGTGTCGCATGGGGAGTATGTTGGCCATCTGTGCATCACCAGAATAACGCCCGCCCTTCGCGCGAGTCTGTGCGTTCCGTGGTGTTGCTTGCCGCAGCCGCGCCGATCAGCCGTTAGGGTGCCTGCAGAAAACGCTGGCCCGTCTTTATCGCGCCGTAATTCCGGGTGAGCCTTCGCGATAGAGTTCTGCCTGCTGCGCCGCCGGTTGAGCTTCGTGGCTTCCTCCGCGGCCATACACGGTCAGCAAAAACACCAGCAGCAGCAGAATCGCGCCCAGCGCCAGCGGACTGCCTTCCGGCCCGTCCGCACCGCCGCTCCACAGCGCAGCGCCAGAGGGATGCGTGGTGAGGAAATGTCCCTTGGCCGCGTAGCCGCTATCGGCTGTCCCGTAGAAATAAGTTTCGGCCCAGTCCCATGCCGCGTGGCAGCCGATGGCCCACCACGCCGAGCCCGTCACCCATACGCTCACGCAAAAAACAAATCCAATGGCCGAAGCGGCAAAGATGCCAATCCAATTTTCGCCGTTGTTGCCGGTGTGCAGAAAGCCGAACAGCGTTGAAGTCACCCACGCCGCCTGCCAGAATCCTGCGTCGCGGGCTTTGGTCAGATGCAGCGCCAGACACGGTCCCAGCCCCAGCAGCGCCGCCGCAAACACGCCCCACATTCCGCTGCCGGTAATCGGCGGCAGTTGCTCAAGCCACACAAACTCGAAGATCCCCATATGCCCGTGCGCGCGCAGCAGCAAATCGAGGCACGCTGCGCCGACAATTCCCAGCGCCCACCAGAAGTTGATTCCGCGCGTAAGCGTGGATTGCAGAAAGCAGCGGAAGAGGCCTTCTTCCACGCAGCCCACCAGCAGAAAAGTGCAGGCCCACAGCGCGCCGAACTTTGCAGCGGTTGCGGCCGCGAAAGCGGTGGGCGCAAAGTGCAGCCAACCAAACGCCGCCAGCCCGGCCACCAGCGCCGATAATGCCGCAAACCCGGCCCCCAGCCCGATGAGAAAGTTCGCTCCCCGCCGCGGGCCGGCGAGATTGAACTCCACAATGCGCCGACGATCGAAAACGGCGACCAGTGCCGCTGCCCCCAGCAAAGCCACAAACGGCACAGCCTCAGCCACAAACTGCGTAACGGGCGAAAAATCCACTACCCCCGCCGCGGGATAGAACCCCACCACGATGGAACCCAAAACCAGATTGAAGATCCGGTAGAGGATGAGAAAAATCAGCACCGGCCAGCCCATCCGCAGGCCGTTGTCGCCGATTAGCAGCTGGTCCAATTGAAATCGCTCTCCCAAATCGGGCCGGTGCCCGAAAGGAACGCCGGAGGCAGGGCCGTCTTCGCCGGCCGGCCGCCCTTCGTGCGCGGGAGCTTCGATTTCAGGCTCCACTTGCAGCCTCCTTCATCCCTGGGTAGTAACTCCAGTATCCATTTTCCGCCGGTGGAAAGATACTCTACGCAGTTGCCCGACCACTTGTTCCTACTCCCCAATTCCCACCTCATGACATTGCCCGCCTTGACACAACCGGCTGCTCCCTTGATCCTTAACATTTCCAGTAGTTGATTGGTCCAGGAGGAACTCAGCTCTTGCGAGTTCGCGTCTTCTATCACGACAAGTGTTTTGACGGGGCATGCTCTGCATCGCTCTTTACCCGTTTCCATCGTGAATGCGTGAGTGCGGCCGCGTCCTACGAGTACCACGGCCTGGTGCATCGAGCAGGAGCCCTTTTTGACGAAAGCGAGTTCACAGGCGACGAGAATGCGATCGTCGACTTCAAATACTCCGCGTCGCCAAGAATCACCTGGTGGTTCGACCACCACCTGTCCGCGTTCCTCACGCCCAAGGATCAAGAGCATTTCCAGGCCTGCCAGCGAGACCCGGTCTGCGGGAAGCGCAAGTTTTTCGATCCGGATTACACTTCCTGCACCAGCTTCATCGCTCACATTGCGTCCACCCGCTTCGGCTTCAATACCGCTCCGGTAGCAGACCTGATTCACTGGGCAGACATCGTGGATGGGGCGCTCTACGAAAGCGCCACTTCAGCCGTTGAGATGGCAGCTCCGGCCATGAAGCTTACGCTCATCATTGAGGCCAGCCAGGATCCCACGTTTGGCACGCGCCTTATTCCGCTGCTTACTGAGATGCCGCTGGCCGAGGTTCTTGCGCAGCCCTTTGTCGCTTCTCTCTTGCCGCCGCTGCTTGAGCGCCACCAGCAGGCACTGGAGCTGATTCGCAGCCGTGCGGAGGAGCGCGACGGCACCATCTTCTTCGATATCACCGACCATCCAACCGAGGGGTTCAACAAGTTCATCCCCTACTACCTGCATCCCCAGGCCACCTACTCGATCGGCCTTTCGAAGTCGAGCTTTCGCACCAAGGTTGCTGTCGGCTCAAATCCCTGGACCAAGACCGATCCCGCAAAGATGGTGAACCTGGCCCAGATTTGCGAGCGCTATGGCGGAGGCGGTCATGCGCGCGTGGGCGCCATCAGCTTTCCTCCCGACCAGGAAGAGAAGGCCCGCGTAGCTGCCGCTGAGATTGTGGCGGAACTGCGGTCGAAGAATCCAAACGCCTAAAGGGGAAGCGCTTCGGGAGCCGCAGACATATGCGGTTTCGAGCGAGGCTGGCTCTACTTACCGCCCCAGGGCCCATCTACCAGCCACAATTGAAATACGGCCAGCGAGTGCAGAAACAGCAGCTGCGCCGCAACGCGTGTAACAGTCACGCGCCCCTTGAGTGCAAATTTGGCGAGCAGCCCCTCAATGGGGAACTGTGCGTAGAGCATGAATGGCACTAAATAGCTTGAGATTTCGCGGCTCAGGTTCAGCTCAGGGCGCTCGGCCAAGGCCACCAGCGGGAAGACAATCCACATGCCCCAGGGCTTGACGATATCTACCAGTTCGCGTAACTGCGGAGCGAAACAGGCCACCGCGACTCCCACTGCCAGGGGCCAATACTCGAACCAATCCATGGTCTGGCGCATCTTGCGCGCCTCGCGGCGTCGTGCCGCTAGGACCGCCATGTTGGCCTTGCGCTCCTGCTCGTAGAGCACGTCGATTGCGCGCTGCCCCACGGAGAGACGCACCTTGGGAGCGGCCTTGGGTTTCGGTTTGTTATCCAAAAGGTCAAACATGTGTCGTGCCCCTCAAGGAAGCGCGGACAATCTCACGGGTCAAACGATTATCGTCCGCTCTTGCGGATACCACAATTCACAGCATGGGTCAGTCCCTAGGTATTCGCTCTACAACTTTTGTGTCATTGGTGCCTTTTTTGAAGCTTGCCCCTTGGGCTGATGATCTAAGTAGGCGTCCAAAGTCCGAGAATTGCTGTCTTGTCAATGGTGAAAGGACCTTGTGGGGTGTTGATTTCCCTGGTTCGCGTTTTTTAGGGTTTTTTCCACCTTTTTTCGTAGTTTTTTTGGTTTGACCCCAAAGTTGTACTTGACAATTATGGTTCACATAGACCAAAGTAACCCTTAACACGGTGCATAAATCTGCACCCCGGGGTTCCTGCTCTGGCGCTCCGCATCCGACCAATGGCAACCACTCCTATGTGCGTGGATACACGTGAGGTTGTGCGGTGTGAGCACTGCAGGCTCATGCAGTACCGGACCACAAATTCGCTCTGCAGACGGTGCCGCAGGCCCCTCGATATCGAGGAGCCCATCGCATTCGCACCGCAATTGGTGCCGAGCTCGCAAGTGCCGGCTTCAGCTGAGGCTGGCCTGCAGGTTGCCGGGCAGGTGCGCGAAATTCGCCGCAGCCGGCACTTGAGCCAGCGGCAACTGGCTTCGCGCATGCAAGTACCCCGTACCTACATCTCAAAGATCGAGAACGGCAAGGCGATCCCCACATTGGGGTCGTTGGAGCGGCTTGCCTCGGCGCTCGAAGTCGACGTCTCGCAACTCGTCCGTGACACGCGCAGCCGCCGCGAAGAGGAAGTGACCGCCATCTTTGCCGATCCGTTCCTGGCCGAGATTGCTGCTCTGCTGCCTCATCTCGACTCGCTGCAGCGCACGCTGTTCTATGGCGCGCTGCGCGATGCCGCCACCGGCCGCCGCCGCACCGCCTAGGATATTTCTCTGGGCAATCCCGCGCCCGCCCGGCCGCCTTGGCTGCCGGGCGGCTAGGGCCTGTTAACAGGCCCTAGTCTAGCCGTGGAGCATCTGCCGTGATCCAGCGAATTGCAGCCGTTGGGCGCTTGTGCTAGGGTCGATTGTGTCCCTTTCCGGCTGCGGTTTGTGCGGGATTTTGTCCCGCATTCTGCGCAGGCTGGAGATTTCTGAAGGGCCTTGATCGGCTCTTCCTCTGGATCCGGCACGTGTTTTTGGGCGCCGGTTTCCGATGCTCCCCTGGGCGCCGGCTCTGCGAGCGGCAAATGCATTGTTGAGGCGATTGCTTTGTATCCTTCGGGCAAGTTGCGCATCCACGAACTCACAGATGAGGAGCGCGCCGTTTACGCGACGCTGAAGCCCGAGCGGCTTCCCGACCACATCGCCATCATTATGGATGGCAATGGCCGTTGGGCCGGCCAGCGCTCGCTCAAGCGTTTTCTCGGCCACCAGCAGGGCGCAAAGAGCGTGCAACTGGTCACCGAGACGGCCTCGCGCATCGGCCTGCCCTGGCTGACGCTCTATGCCTTCTCGCTGGAAAATAACCTGCGGCGTCCGC
>CAYZVG010000171.1:0-6783 GCA_964481595.1 uncultured Occallatibacter sp.
CCTCTTCGGCTTCGGCCAACGCCAGCGGTCGTTTCAGAAAGCTGTACTCCCGGTAGCTGAGCCACTTCTTCATGACCTGATAGCCGCCGATATAGAGTTCCCATACTCTTTCCGGCACATTCGTCCAGGCGCAGAGGTCGTTCAGGTATACATCCACCACTGTACTGCCCAGGCGCGTCAAGCCCTCATCCTGCGCAATGCCCAGCGCGGCCAGCCCCTTTGTCAGTTCGGCGAGTTCCTTCGCCGTCCGCTCACGGCTCACCAGTTTGCCGCGTCCGGGCATGGTCACGCCCTCTTTTCCGGCGTGTCCCCAGCCTGCCGTGAGTTGCAAATCTTCCTCTGCGTTCAGCGGCTTGCCGTCCATGCGCTTCAGTCCGGCAACGGAGCGTAACTCAGTGCGCAACGCGCCTGTCGTGACTCCCGTTAGGGGCTTCTCGGTGTCCAGCAAATCCGCCACGCGCTGCCCCAGGGCCGCCGATGTTTTGAACTGCTCCAGGGAAGAGGGGAACGGAATGCGCGGCCAATCCTGCCGGATGCCGTCAGCATTCTCCGTCAGATAGGCCTGAGAGTATCCGATGGAGAGCACGTGCAGCCAAAAAGACGAGGCGCTCTTCGAGCAATCTCCCAGGCTGATTGATTGCAGATAGTCGATGGCCAACTGGGAGATGTTGCCGTCGGTCTGCTCACTGGCAAACATACCTGCTGCTGGATACCCCAAAAGGAACGGCACGGCAACAGCGTCTGGGATGATGTAATGGTCATCCGAAAGGGATGTGCTGAAGCTAATAGGGAAGCCCTCCGGCGATGCCGTACAACGCATCCGCGTCAGCAGGAACGAATTCCCCTCAAAGCACTGCGCCCACAGAGTAGGGCGCGGCTCATTCCAGATTGGCCGCGCATCTGAGTAATAGCACCAGCGGGTATCGAAGGGGCGCACGGCATAGCGCACGATCTGTTCGCTGCGAAACCCAGCGTCCAAGGCCCGCGCCCGTGCCTTGCGCGCATCGAATCGTGCCCAGTCGCCGGTGAGCGTGGACGAGGCCAGCCGGTACGCATCCCAGTCCAGACTTTTGTCATGGTAGAGGCGCATCCGCTCTTCGAGTTTTTCACGGTCACAATCAATCAACGCGCCGCCGCGCTTTTCCATCAGGCCGTTGCTCGGAGATTCCGCGCAGATGTCTGTGATCTTCGGCCATTCGCTGTAGGCCGCGCTCACCTCTTGGGGCCAGAATGAATATCTGTTTTCAGCGGTAGGGAAAGCACTGGCATATTTTGAATCGAATGCTTTCTCGTTCAAGCTGTCGAGAAGCACTCTTCTTCGATCTTCGGCCTTGGCTTCGGTATGGTCATCGCGGAACAGAACTTTGGCCCCGGAAGAATCGCCGCTCTTAACCCAAAGTGTTGTAGCAACGCCTTGCTGAATGCCGGGAGAAAACCCGGCAACGGCAAAGACAGTCTCACTGGTACGCCCGTCCGGCGCGTACTCCGAGATTTTCCGGTTGCCGTGCAGATTCTCAATCCAGACCTTGTTAAAGGCGTTGAATAGGTGCTTCCTCAACACAACAAATGACGGCTCCCGTACCCATGACATATTCGAGATAAAGCAGACCACGCCGCGATGGCTCTTTTCCGCGATGCGCCGTTCCGCGAGCCGGAAAAAGCGGATATAAAGATCGTCGAGATTGAACTTCTTGATGCCCCATTCCTTGATGAGTCCCTCTTTGTAGGGTTCCACCAGCCCATCCTCTTCCGTGGGGCTGACTCCGGCGAAGGCGTTGTAGGGCGGATTGCCCAGCACCACCAGAATAGGCTTGTCGCGCTTGACGGCATCGGCCTCCTCGCGCTCATCTTCAAACTCCGTGAAGGGCAGCCGCGCCTTTTGCTTGTCGGGCGGCTCCCAGCCGGTGAGGGCATTGGTCAGGTAGACGCCAGCGCGCTCCCGCTTGCCGTCCTGCACATCGGTGAGCGGCGCATGGGCGCGCTGCAAGTACATTCCAAGCTGGAGATGAGCGATGACGTAAGGTGCTGGCAGAATCTCGAATCCGAAGACGCGCTCTTTCGCAGCCTGTTTGAGCTGGTGCGGGGTGAGCGCATCTTCGCCGCGCTCTTCTTTCAGCGTCCGATGGATGCGGTCCAACACCTCCACCAGATACGCGCCCGTGCCACAGGCCGGGTCAAGGACGTAGACGTTGGGGTCCGCAAGGCCAGAGGGCAGGCCAAGCTCGGTGCGCAGAACCGTATCTACGCGCTCGACCATGTAGCGCACAATCTCGCGTGGGGTGTACCAGACTCCAAGCTGCTTGCGCAGTTCCGGGTCGAATGCCTCAAGGAATGGCTCATAGAAGTATTGAACGGCGGTGTCTTCTTCAAAACGCTGGAAGAAGGAGGCGGTGTCTACGCGGTTCAGCACTTCGCCAGTGAGGTCGAGCAAATCCATCAAGCCCATGGAACGAAGGTGGGAGGGAATCACAAGACGCTCATATAAGGCCCGGATCATGGGGACTTGAAGCGTATAGACCGCCAGCTTCCACTCGAATTGATCGTCCTTGCGGCGGCCCGGCTCGCGGCTCCAGAGAACCCATGCGGAAAAGAGGCCGTAAAAGAGCGTCTGCACCAGAGTGCTGCGGAAGAAGTGCTTGCCTCTGCTGTTCTCTTTCTCCGTAGCCAGATCGCTTTCAAACTTGAGGCCGAGCGCCTCTTCCAGCGCCTTGCGCACATCTTCCAGTTCCTTGAGCGAAGAGCGTGGCTCGATTTTTGCCAGCGCCTCGCGGGCATAGGAGGCAAGAAAACTGGCCAGCACATCGGGCGAAGTGATGGGCACGGCACTGAGCAGGGCGCGGGTGAGAAACTCCTCCAGAGTCTTGCCGACTTCGCCCTCCGCTTTGCGCGGATGAGCAGCAAGCGCCCAGAAGGCGGCTTCGCTCTTGGCCAGCGAAAATGTCTCCAGGGTGCGTGGCTTGTCATCTTTGCCCAGCACGACCACGCGAAACTCCCGGTAGTTGGTCACGAGGACTTGCCCATACAAGCGGAGATATTTCTTTACCTGTTCCGATTGGACGGTCTTGTTTGTCTCTTCCGAGAGTCCCTTCACCTCAACCACGCCACGATTGGGAGGCTGCACAGTGAAGTCTTCCGGCAGGGCGTTCTTCTTGAGTTGATCCTGCGTGAATAGACCTCCGTCCGGCAGGCCCGCGCCCCGATTCTTAAGTTGCAAAACCGGCGAGACGCGCGGCTTCAGACGTTTGCCAATTTCCGACAGCAGCCCCTCAATCGCCGGATAGAAAGACGTTTCATCGGTGGCATGACCGGACGCGCGAATTTCCGCCAGCTTGGCGAGATAGGACTCAACAGGATGCACGTTCTGATTCTGCAACAGCAGGCCGATGCGCACAATGCTGGATATGTTCAACGTACATGGTTGGTCATGGATGCGGCTGGAAGCAGCGTTCTTGGGTTCTGAGACAAGGGATGACTCGATCCGCCATTATCCGGCAGTCGAGTATCTGTGCTATCCCCTGTCTGAAAATCCAGACAGGGGGCACCCACTTTCTGTGCCTGATAGAGGAGCCAGTCAGCGCTGTTTTACGGTCGTTGGTCCAGGGGGATGTAGGGCGAGGGGTATGCCGGGCCGATGTAGTCGGCGCGGGGGCGGATGAGGCGGTTGTCGTCGAGCTGCTCGATGACGTGCGCGGCCCAGCCGGAGATGCGGCTGAGGGCAAAGATGGGGGTGTAGAGATCGATGTCGATGCCGAGGGTGGCGTAGGTTGAGGCGGAGTAGAAGTCGACGTTGGCGTTGAGGCGCTTGTCCTGGTTGATGAACAGCTCGATGGCGCGCGACATGTTGTACCACTTGGGATCGCCGGAGTCGTGGCCGAGCTGCTCGCTCATTTTGCGCAGGTGCGTGGCGCGGGGGTCCTCGGTCTTGTAGACGCGATGGCCGAAGCCGGAGATCTTCTGCTTGGCGGCGAGCATGTTTTTGACGTACTCGACCGGATCCGCGCCTTCCTTGTCGATTTTGTGCAGCAGGCGCATGACGCCCTCGTTTGCGCCGCCGTGGAGGGGGCCTTTGAGCGCGCCGATTGCGCCGGTGATGGCGGAATGAATGTCAGAGAGTGTGGCGGCGATGACGCGGGCGGCGAAGGTGGAGGCGTTCAGCTCATGGTCGGCGTGGAGGACCAGGGCGATGTCCAAAGTACGCGTGGCGGTCTCAGAAGGCTTGACGCCGTTGAGCATCCACAGGAAGTTGCCGGCGTGGGAGAGCGAACGATCGGGGGGGACGATTTCCTTGCCCTTGCGCAGGCGGTCGTAGATGGCGACGATCATGGCGATCTGCGCGGTGAGCTTGTAGGCTTTGCGGACGTTGGCGTCGTGGGAGTTGTCCGACTCGTCGACGTCGTAAAAACTGAGCGCGGAAACGGCGGTGCGGAGCACCTCCATGGGCGTGGCGTCAGTGGGGAAGGTACGCATCATTTCGACGATGCGCTGGTCAAGGGAGCGAGCGAAGGCCAGTTGCGTAGTGAACTCGCGAAGCGCAAGCTCGTTGGGCAAAAAGCCATTCCAGAGCAGAAAGGTGGTTTCCTCGAATGTCGAATGCTCGGCCAGCTCGTGGATATCGATTCCACGGTAAGAGAGGACGCCCGCTTCGCCATCGATCCAGCAGATTCCCGAGTTCGCGGCGACAATACCTTCCAATCCCTTTCCAGCAACAGCAGCAGTCGACATAGCTTTCGATTCTCCCTTGCGTGATGTTTTCAAAAAAACCGCGACGCAGACAACGAGCCTTACAGTTTGCCGGCAGACATCCCGGCGACGAGGCCGAAGGTGAATAACGCTAACACTTTGATGCGAAGGCCAGCCGACACGCCAACCCGAAGACCGCAAAATTTGCCACGCCGCCAGTACACGGCTGGCGCTCCCGCACTGGAGACCGGCTTTTGAGACCCTTCGTGACGAACCCAGCGAACGAAACTGGGAACTGCGGCCTGGGACTCGGACCCGGCTAGAAAAAGAGCGGTAAAGATGTTTATAACGGAACGAATTGACGGTTGTCACGGTGGGTGGGACGGGAAGTGCGAAAAAGGGAGCGTCCGATGGGGACGGCGACAGGCAAAACGGGCGTCACCAGGAGGGTTTTTCTGCGCCGGGAAGCAAATTTCTCCGATATTCTGTAGTCGCCGAGCAATCGCGCAGATAGAATCCACACAAGTTTGTTGTTGAAAGCTCTATACTCCCGATTGCAGTGAACGCTCCTCAAAAAAAGGCAGAGGAGAGAGATTTTTCCCAAGGTCATCGTTCTCAGAGGTCGATGACCTTTAATCCTGGGCGGCCCAGCAGCGCCATACGCCACCCCAAAAAACGAGAAAGGCTATACGATGAGCGAAACAAACGAAACACCCAGAACGTATTCAGGCGCATTGCTTGCGGTTCTTGCCGTGGCGCTTGTGGCGGCGATCGGAGGCCTGATCTGGAGCTACACGCTGAGCGGCAAGATTGCCAACGAGCAGACCCAATTGGCCGACGCCCAGCAGGAGAACGTGAAACTGGCCGCGGAGCTGCGGGAGACCGACGCGCGGCTGCAAGTGGCGACCGACGAGTTGAGCAAGTCACTGGGCCTGACGCAGAAACAACTGGACTCGCGCGCGGCGGAGATTATCGCCCGGGAGCAGGACGACGCCAAGCGGCTAGAAGGCCAGCAGAAGCAGACCGAACAGCATGTATCGGCCGTGGCCAGCGACGTTACCAGCGTGAAGACGGACGTGGGCGGGGTGAAGACCGATGTGGCCAAGACCCAGAGCGACCTGGCCACCGCGGTGACGCAACTGCAGTCAATCCGCGGCGACCTGAGCAACACCAACAGCGTGATTGCCCGCAACCACGACGAACTGGTTCTGCTGGAGCACAAGGGCGACCGCAACTACTACGAGTTCACGCTGACCAAGGGCCAGAAGAAACCGGTAGGAACGGTGAGCCTGGAGCTGAAGAAGACCGACCAGAAGAAGAGCAAGTTCACGCTGAACGTGTACGCCGACGACAAGACCTACGAGAAGAAAGACCGCAACGTGAACGAGCCTCTGCAGTTCTTCAGCGGAAAAGATCCAATGCTGTTTGAGGTGGTAGTGAACAGCATCAACAACAAGAACCAGATCTCAGGCTACCTGACGACGCCGAAGGGCGCGCCGGCTCCGCCTACTGTTCAATAACCGGGGCGTGGGGCGTGAGCACCAGGCTTGGCTGATAGCGGAAGTTGAAGCTAAAGGTCAGGTTTTTGCGCGCGTCCCACTCCTGCTTTGTCATGCGGAATGACGAGACAAAGGTGCCGTCGACCGATTGGCCGGGATCGAGGGCGAGATTGAGCGGCAGAGCCTGACCGTGGGGCACCGGCAAGCCAGGATAGGCGAGGAAGATGCGGTCGTAGTCAGACGGCGAGGCCGCATAGCTGGAGTGAATGCCATCGGACATGGTGGCGTTGGTGAGCACCTCGAGCAGGTAGAGTGGGATCTTGCTCTGGTTGTGCAGGCGCACCTCAGCAAATACCAGAACCTGATCAAAACTTTCATGCGCCATGGCGACGCCGTTGGCGTCGACCGAAGGTGTTTCGCTGTGCTGGGGATGGACCCAGACGGCAACCACATCTCCGGTGACGGCCGGTGGCTTTTGGCCCGCGACGAAATAAATGGCGATGGCAATGGTGACCAGGAAAGCGGCGGCGACAGTGGCCCAGATCACGTGGCTGGAACCCTTGGTGAGTTCATCGCCTCGCGCTGCGTCGTCGAGTTCGTCTCG